>JAUVWI010000129.1 GCA_030604195.1 Spirochaetales bacterium | reverse complement strand
GACCAGGGCGATGAACTGGAGATTCCCGACACACGACATTTATTACAGGAAAATAAAAAAATCCCTGTCTTCAACAAAACAAAGAACAAAACATTAGAGGCTTCTGTTGAACTTTCGAAAAGGGAGAAGGAAATCATACTTGCGGGAGGAACATTACCATATATTAAGTAAACCCAAAAGAATAATCCAACTTAGGTTGTGATAGAGGTTAAAGACATAGCAGGAAAGGAGTACGAGCTGTGCAGGTAAGAATACCGGCTGTGTATATGAGAGGCGGCAGCAGCAAAGCAGTTTTTTTTCATGAAAACCATCTACCCAGGGATCCCGAGATCAGGGATAGTGTCATTCTGGCTGTATACGGGAGCCCCGATCCCAATCGGCGTCAAATCGACGGCATGGGGGGAGCCGTTTCAACTACTAGCAAGGCCGCTATTATAAGCCCTTCAAAAGACCCGGATTTCGATGTTAACTATACCTTCGGTCAGGTCGCAATCGATAAGCCCATGATCGACTACCAGGGAAACTGCGGCAATATTTCTTCAGCAGTGGGTCCCTTTGCTATTGATGAAGGTCTGGTAAATGCAGAAGAGCCTGTTACCAGAGTTCGGATCTTTCAGACAAATACAAAAAAACTAATTATAGCTGAAGTTCCGGTGCAAAACGGTCTCCACCAGATAGAAGGTGACTATAAAGTTGACGGAGTGCCGGGTACAGGTGCCAGGATAACCCTTCACTTTTTTGATCCAGGCGGATCAGTTACAGGTAAGCTTTTACCCACAGGTAATGTTAAGGACACTATAGAGGTACCTGGCATTGGTAGATTCACTGTTTCAATTGTTGATGCGGCAAATCCTGTGGTTTTTGTACGCGCTGAGGAACTGGGGCTCAAGGGTACGGAAATTGCCGAGATTGATGCAGGTGTCGAAATCAGAGAGAAGCTTGAGGCAATAAGGAGCGGGGCAGCAGTGATGATCGGACTTGCATCAACTCCAGGAGAGGCAACTGATAGGAGCCAGGCTGTGCCAAAGATAGCTTTTATCAGCAAACCTCAGAGTTATAAGGCTGTGGATGGAAAAATCATCAGAGAAGAAGAAATAGACATTACAGCAAGAATTATGTCAATGGGGACTTTACATAAAGCATACGCACTTACAGGCGCTATCTGCACCACTGGGGCAGCCAGGATTGATGAAACTATTGTTAATGAATTGGTGCGCAAGAGCGCTCTCAAGAAAAAAGAAATTCGACTTGGTCATCCCGGAGGAATTATCCCAATTGAGCCAGAAGTAGAGAATAGAGGGAATACATTTGAATATATTAAAGCGGCGGCTGGGCGCACAGCCCGACGTTTGATGGAGGGATATGTATACGTTCCACAAAAGTACTTCCATAAACTTGAATGCGGCTTGTCCGCATTAGGAAAATAAAAGGTGAAAACTACACTTTTATTAAGGAATGTTTTAGCCCGTGAGGATACGGTTCTTGTCCCCGGGGCTTACGATGCTTTAAGTGCCAGGATTCTCAAGCAGGCCGGATTTGAAGTGATCTATATGACCGGTTCGAGGGTTACTTTAAGCCTTGACGGATGGCCCGATGAAGGAGTAATAAAATGGATTTAACCCGGGAGGTTAAAAAACGGGTTCTTGATGAGGGAATTGATCTTGTGGGGATTACCCCGGTCGATAGGTTTAAAGATGCTCCTGAAGGACGCAGACCAACGGATATCCTCCCCACTGCAAATTGTGTTATCGCATCAGCTATTCATGTCCTGGATTCTGTGTATGATCTTCCCCATACAAGGTATGAATACACTAATCAATTCTTTGTCCTGAACTCGATCCTGAATAATACAGCATTTAAGGTTTCCAGATATCTTGAATTACAGGGATACCGCACTATACCCATTCCAGCTGCCTACCCCAGAATAAATAAATTAATCTGCGGAGTCTTTTCCCACCGCCATGCGGCTGTACAGGCAGGTCTGGGAGAAATAGCTCTAAACAATATGTTAACCACAACCAGGTTCGGTTCAAGAGTCAGGCTGGTCACTATTATTACAGAGGCACCCCTTAAACCAGATTCTCCCTACAGTGATAAAATATGCGAAGAAGTCAGAGATAAATGTAGACTTTTTTGCATAAAAAACTGCCCTGTTCAAGCCATCAGTGAAAATGGGAAGGTAAACAAGACAAAGTGCCTGTTTTATCAGGAGCAGATCATGCCCTGGAGCGCAGCCGAGTTGAGATGCGGTATCTGTATAAGTAATTGCCCTATTGGTAAACCTGAATGGAAAATCACGTCTGGTTCCCGTTCCCAGAAAGTGATGGAATTGAAAAAGAATTGGACTGGATCTCAGTAGTAGAAACACTGAATAGACTTTAACGAGTAATCTACAAAGATGTTTCTACATTAGTTGTAACTATTCAAGTATTAACCACAGAGACTGAAGAATACAACTATATTACCGAGGACACGGTAATATAGTTATATTCCTGAGAAATAAAGGTTTTATTTTAGATTTTTCGGTAAATTTATGAAAATCTTCTGAATTTTAATTTTAAAATTATATTTTTAAATAGTTTTATATAATATCTAAACCTCTGTGACCCTGTGGCTGAATAGATACAAATCGAGGTGCAAATGAGCTATCCCATTTCAATGAAAGAAAGCATAAAAACACTGGAATCCACAAGGGATGAGAGGCTTAAAGAAGAGATACCGCGTCTATCTCTTGAAGAGAGGGAAAAGCTAATCAGATCCTACCATCCACAGCACAGGGATGGAGCACAGCGGAAACTTAAGGTCGGCGTTAATAAGGGAGAACTGATCCCTAATGAAATTGCCGACCTATTCGAAGCCAAAAGCCGGATCGATCCGGATAAAATAGATCTTAATAATCCTGACTACTCGGTAGACGTTCTGGTTATTGGAGGCGGGGGTGGGGGTGCTTCAGCCGCACTCCTGGCTCAAGAGACCGGTGCCCATGTGCTGCTGATTACCAAGCTTCGATTCGGCGATTCAAACACCATAATGTCTGAAGGGGGTGTCCAGGCAGCAGTCGATGAACAAGACTCTCCTTTACTGCACTATCTGGACACCATGGGAGGGGGTGGATTCACCAACATCCCCGGGCTGGTGAGATCACTGGTAAGGGATGCTCCGGAAGTGCTGAAGTGGCTTTTAGACCTCGGTGTTATGTTCGACCGTACTCCTGATGAGCGGAACATCTTAAGTTCCTTTGCAGGGGGACAGTGCCGCCGGCGGGTCCATTCCTGCGCGGATTATTCCGGATTGGATATGATGAGAATCCTCAGGGATGAGACATACAACCGAGGGATAGAAGTTATAGAGTTTATACCTGCCATAGAGCTGATTTTGGACGATTCCGGAAGTTGCTCAGGGGCACTCACTTTAGATCTGGAGACTAATAAAAAATTCCTTATCAAGGCCAAAACAGTGATCCTTGCCACAGGTGGAAGTGGAAGGCTGCACTTCCAGGGTTTTCCAACTACAAATCACTACGGTGCCACCGGTGATGGCCTTGTAATAGCCAACCGTATTGGAGCAAGGATTATCTTCCTGGACGCCATTCAGTTTCACCCCACAGGGACTCTTTATCCGGAACATATCCTGGGACTTCTTGTAACTGAGGCCTTTCGTGGTTGGGGAGCTCATCTGGTTAATTCTGAGGGAAAGAGGTTTATTAACGAACTTGAAAAGCGAGATATCACTGCGCCTGCAGTCATCAGGGAAGTTGTCTGGAAAAAGAAAGCCATTTACTCTCCCACGGGGAGGGAAGGAGTGTGGCTTGATACACCTCTGGTGGAGATTATAAACGGACAGGGAACAATAAACAGGATATTCCCGCATCTGAAGCATAGATTTCAAGGCTTTGGGATAGATATTACAAAAGAACCGATCCTGGTTTACCCTACCATCCACTACCAAAACGGTGGAATTCTGATCGACGAAAGAGGTGAGAGTAGTGTTAAAGGCCTCTATGTCGCAGGTGAAGCATCCGGGGGAGTTCACGGGCGAAACAGGCTGGGAGGAAATTCCCTTCTCGATATATTTGTCTTCGGCCGCCGGGCTGGAAAATATGCTGCCCTCAGGGCGACAGAGAAAAAAGTGGGAAAGCTGACACTGCAGTGCGTAAAGGATTATGAAAGGGAATTATCAGAGGCCGGAGTGTTAAAAGATATAGCCTCACCAGGCATTTTACCCGATTACCGGTATGAAAGAACCATTTCCGGTATTTACAGGTAAGGCTTACAGGTGCAGACATCAGGGCATTACAGAAATGTGATAAAGGTATGCAGGAAAAACTATCTACTAACAATACGGTTTCGCTTTATATCTTTGGAAAAAAATACGAAGTGCCTTCTACCCTGACCATTCAGAAGGCTATGGAGTATGCTGGGTATAGATTCATAAGAAATTGCGGTTGCAGGGGTGGAGTCTGCGGAGCCTGCCTTACCATGTACCGAATCAGGGGAGATTATAGACTTTATAATGTGCTGGCCTGTCAGGCATCGGTAGAACCTGGAATGGAGATAACCCAGATCCCCTTTATCCCGCTTAGAAAAGCAATTTATGATATCCGGAATATCGGCAACCTGATGGAAGCTCTTAATATTTACTACCCGGAGGTTTTACGGTGTCTTTCATGCAATACCTGCACAAAGTCCTGCCCACAGGATATTATCGTGATGGAAAGTATTCAGGCAGCAATTAAGGGAGATTTCAAAAAAGCCAGCGAGATTTCTTTTCCCTGTGTGATGTGCGGAGCCTGTGCTGCAAGATGTCCTGCTGAGATCTCTCCTCAGAACGTTACGCTTTTTGTCAGGAGGCTTTATGTAACACACGCACTTTCGGTTCCGGGAAACTTATCGTCAATGGTTAAAGAGATCACGCAGGGGAAATTCGACCCCATGCTGGATGAGCTTGTTAAACTTGATCTAACAAGATTAAAGGAGATATACTTAAAAAGGGAACAGGAGCCGCTGGAAGCAGGAAGATGGGAACCACAGGAAAGAGATTTCCCAGCCAATCTTCTAAAATAAAAAAATAAAATAACCTCATACTTTTTAATCAGAAAACCAGCAATAAATATCAGGATACGAATAATCGGAAATGTACCAAGACCTGTTTAGCTATACTTCTTCACCATTTCAGGATTATATTCTGCCCTTCTTTTACTGCACGAATGCCGTTGGCACAGCATGCAGCTCTTAAAATCAACCTCTGTAGGAAAAAATATTCCGGAAACGGATTTGATCGGAACCATTACAAAACTCTCGGTTAATCTGACCCCGATCAATTCTTCAACATTACCAAATACAGAAAATAACGCTTTTTGTTGAGATACAGGCCAGTCATTTAAAGAACCGGGATTCATGCGTGCTATTTTTCCAGGAATAAATTTTTTTGCTAAATATTCTTCAAGACAGCGAACCGCTGTTTCAAGAATCATCTCTTTTATTGCATCAAGGCAGAAAACTCTCATAAAATCGTCTTTTGTTTTATTTATACCTTCCAACTCCT
>JAUVWI010000105.1 GCA_030604195.1 Spirochaetales bacterium | reverse complement strand
CATTGTTTCTTTCGGAACCCACTGCAATCTACGACCGCAGCGGTCTCAATTCCTCGCTCTTACCTTACCTTTCCTTCCCTATATAAGAGGCGCTGTTCCCAGTACCCCTTTTCTTTAAAAGATCATTTGAGCCGCAATTAGAAGCCGGAGCTCCTTTACGGCGAGCATAAATATATATTCTTTTAGCCTGATGTGTCAAGAACCATTATTAAGGTTAACTTCGTTAACTTTGCTTACTTTTGCAATGGTTTATGACAGAACCACCAGTCATAACCTTCGTATTCCCTCATTCTTTTTTCTGCTGTCTTGATATCTTTTGGCGGTGGAACAATGATCCTATCGCCAATAAGCTCATTTTCGGGCCATCCGGCAGCAACTGCACCCTGTTTTTCGGAAATCTGCAACGCTTTTACTGCCCGCAGGATTTCATCCATGTTTCGTCCTATCTCCTGCGGATAGTAAATTACAAGCCGAACCTTACCTTCAGGGTCAACGATAAATACGGCACGAACCGTGTTTGTGCCTTTTCCAGGATGAAGCATACCAAGTTTCATTGCTACAGCGTCATTTGCGGCAACTATCGGGAATTGGATCTCTACATCGAGCTTCTCTTTTATCCATTCCACCCATTTTATATGGGAAAAAACCTGGTCTATGGACATACCAATAAGTTTACACCCAAGTTTTTCGAACTCATCGTATCTCTTCTGAAAAGCTACAAACTCTGTTGTACATACAGGGGTGAAATCAGCGGGATGGCTGAACAACACGAACCAGCTGCCTTTCAAATCTCCAGGGATTTTCATTGGTCCGTGGGTTGTCTGCACATCGAGCTCCGGGAAAGGATCGCCCAGTAAGGGCATGTTGATTTTTGTCTCTTCCATTTCATTTCTCCTTCATAAAATAATAATATTTACAAGATAGGAATATTTCCTATCAAAGTTTAAAAAAATAAGCCATCAATTCTCCCTTTGAAGGCACTTGCCGCAGATTCCGTAGAGAACAACATTTTTATTTTCTATTCTGCCCCATTTGAACACGTCATCAGGGAGATTCGAATTATCGAAGCTCTCCCACTTGAAATCTATTATTTCCCTGCAATTACTGCAGATCAAGTGGTGATGTGCATCCATTTTTGCTTCAAATCGTGCCTGATTTTCTATTGTCTGAATCCGTTTAATAAGATTATATTTCTCTAAAGTGGATAGAGTCCTATAAACTGTATCCAGGGAAATTGTCGGAAGGCGTTTCTGCAGGCTTCTCCAAACGTATCAATCTTCTTTTCTATACTATCCATATTTAACGGTAAGACCGATTCGAGATAGGAGCAAGGTAAAATGATTCTATCTGATGTTTTTCGCTGCAAACCTAACTAATCTTCCACTGCAATTGCCTTATACGCAGCCTTGATCGGATCTCCGTAGAAGTCGATCAATAGCTTCTCGATCAACTCAGCCGGCAAGTCGGCGAAGTCACGTTTGTTCTCGCTTGGTAAGATCACCCGCCTGGCTCCTGAATCCATGGCAATGCGCAGCTTGTCCCCAAGACCCACAACAGGCGAAAGCACACCATGAAGGGTCATGTTGCCAAGCACAACCAGCCCTCCAACCAGAGGACGCCCCATCAAGGCGGACACAAGCCCAACAAAGAAGGCTACGCCTAGATCTTTAGCATTCTTGGCCTGCATCAAGCTTATCACCTGGATGTTGGTGTCATAGGAGCTGATGTCCCGGTCGATTCCCATCCTGGAGGCATTGGCCTTCAGATAGTCGTAAGACATACGAGCGCTTTCTTTAATCCCTTTTCCCGAAGTCCCGACCACGTTAAAGCGGTGACCACCCTGGTTGGTCTGTATCTGAATGCGGAACAAAGAGTAACGCCCCTCACTATCATCATAGCCCACAGTAAACACGTCCCCCGGTTCAAGGGGTGTGTCAGGGATGACCTGAATGGCTCCCAGCTCCTTGCAGGTAATAAAGGTCTCCTGACCCGTTTTCTTGTCAATGTAGGAGAAATTGACTTTAGAGTACTCAATACCGCCCATACGCTTAAGCTGTTCCTTAACCCTACGGCGAAGCTCCAGGGATAAGGTCAGATACTCCTGCATTTCCTCCCTGGAACAGGCACCGTCCGGGTGGATCAACTTGATCAGGCCCGAGGTCGTCCTGGCAACGGCACGTTTATCGCGCTCCTCTATATGGCTCCCTAAGGTAAAATACTCCTCATAATTGTCAGTGTAATTGCGCTTTCTGAGCTCGGAGTGGAAAATCTCGGAGATGTAGTCCGAGATAAATCCCAAATGGGAGGTGAAGTAGTCCACCTGCATCTTTGGCAGCTCCCATCCTGGAAGGTAGCAGTGCCAGCGGTCGTGAAAGGCCATATCGTTGCGCACTGTTTCAGGCAAAGGGGTGAACAGGTGGCTGATGCGGGCCGTGGTCTCTACATCACTATCAAAGTTGCCGTTGAAAACGATGCCTGCATCGGCTGAAACCGTGCCCTTTTCATCGCCCCGGGAAAATGAGCCTTGTTCCATGTAGCCCTTGTACATCTGCTTGTCTTGCTCTTGCTTGAAATTAGGACCAGCCACCTCGTCGAAAGCCACCAAGTCGTACTTGGTAACAAGACCCGGCTTGTCACGCCTGCTCTTCCAACCGAACAGGTCCGGGACGCTTCCCTGCCCGCCTGATAAGAGGATTACAAAGGGAGAGATCTCCCTGTATACGTAGGACTTGCCGGTGCCGCGTGGTCCGAGCTCGATGAGGTTGTAATTCTTTTCCACCATTGGGATCAGGCGAAGTAAATATAGAAGCTTAAGGCGCTGGGTGAAATCCGGATGGGTGGGTTCGTAGCCCATGGTTCGGATCAGCACGTCTATCCACTGGTCGCGGGTGAACAACTTCCTTCCACCAACGTACTCTTCAAAATCGACCCGCGCTATCTGGATGGGGGCAAGACGGTGGATGGCAAAGGGCCGAATAGCTCCCCCCTCATCCAGAGAATCGTTATAAATCATCTCGACATTAGCCCAGATTCCGCCGGTTAAGAGGCGTTCTTGCTTATAGACTGTTTCATGATCGATGTGAACATTAGAGAGTCCAGCGGTAGCAAGCCTGGCCCAGAACTTACCTCCCTGTACTTTCTCATCCAGCCTTGCCGTGACCAGATCGATCAGCTTTAGTGAGCCCGTTTTCTGCAGGCGGGCCTTAATAAGCTCTGTCTGATCTCCTCGCACGATCCGCTCGGTGATAGCGCTTTTCACCATCTCCAGACCGATAATGATCTCAGCTTCATTGGTGGTTGAACAGTATTTACCTAATAGATACTCCAGCACATAGACAGGGATGTTGAAGCCGATTTTAAGCTTTTTCACCAAGTCTTTACGCACCACCCTGCCGGCAAAGGCTTTAGAAAGCTTCTCGTCAAGCTCGTCCAACATGAGTTTTTCAACCTTCAAGCCTTCAACTTGATCCTCACTGCCCCTACTCTCTTTCGTTCTCTTTTTATCCTTCGCACTCAGATTTTTACTCACCTCGATGAAAATAGCCTTGTGGTGGCTGGAAGCGATTTCCTCGGTCGGTTTGTGGCCACAAACCTGGGCCAGGCGCTTCATAGTATCCAGGGCTCTCAGTGCATCCTCATTCGGAATGTCTTCTGTCTCTTGATGAGCGATTTTATTGCGGATATTCAGTGCTTCAAAGAAGAAGTTTTTTGCATCATAGCCGAGATCTGCGTAGTACTTTTTCCAGTTCCAGGTAATAATCTTGATGAGCGAGGCCAGATCCAGAATATCAAGAGAAGGTTTTGCGCCATCTTTGATCCTCTTTTTATAGATGGGTAGAAAAGCGGGGTTGATCGCCGGCTCAACTATTTCCTTCCAGTCCGGCTCCGGTAGCGATAGTTTTGGGTTCAGGAAATCGATCAAGCCGGATTGCAGGCTATCCAAAGCCTCGGCTATCATCATGTTATTCGCTTTGCTCATGGTTGTTACCTTATATTGAATTATAGGATAATTAGCTGTTTAAACCAATCATAAAATTTACCCGGATAGCGAACCAATTTGACCTCTTATTTGTTCAACTGTAAGATTTGGATCAATACCCTTAATAGAATCAAGGGTTTGGCTCTTCACAGTTAATAATCCCAGTCCTCATCCGCTTCAACCAGAAATATAACAGGCCGGGTTTCTAGAGTTTCCTCATCGTCGTCATCCAGAAGGCGGATCTCAAGTTTTTCTCCAAACTCCGCTCTGTTCTTGAAAACCAATGTTACAGCCTGTTTATCTCCACCGGGCTCTATAGCAACGGATTCTTCTGATATGAAGATCAGCCTGCCGCTCTCCGGTTGCACAACCTTGACAATCACCTGGCGGCCTGTGAGCTCCTGGTCTGTTGCATCAAACAGGCCGGACTGCCCGGGCTCTATCTCGATTCTCGGCGTTAAAGTAGTAATATTCTCAATCGGTTTGATCACCGCTTTTACCTTTTGGGTTTTTTGCGGCCATCTGGCTACTATCACGGGAATGATAAGCTCTTGAAGCGTGGCTCCTCCGTGGAAAAAGCCTATTTTACCGTAAGTCTTGTAAGCGTTCACGCTTCTGGGGACCATACATTCCAGATCGCTTCCCGGAAGCTCAAATTTCAAGGAAGTGGATGATTTTAGCTTCCTTCCTATAACAGCCCGGCGAGAATCCCATAGAATCTCACCCTCCGGTTTAGGCTCGACCTCGTCCGTGGCCGGTGCCCAATGAAAAAAACCATGGTCTGTAACCACGACAATCGTGGAATACCCTCCTTCACGAAGCAAGCGGATTACCTTGTGGTAGCGATCGAGCTGGAAGTCTCCGCCCTTGATCTGAAGCTGCCCGCTGTGGCCCTCGGTATCAAACTCCGAGCCGAATATGAAGATAAGCTTCCCCCTTTCTTTGGATTTCACAAAATCCGCCCTTGAGGCAGCCAATACTTCACTAACCGTCAAGAAAGCCGTATCCTTCAATTTGTAATGGTTCTTGAGCCACTGGCGCCGGTCAGAGGCCACGGCGAGGTTTCCTTTATAACCTTCCACAGTTACCGAGAATTCGGGTTTGGTGGAAGCTGAAACCTTTATCTTTATTTCATCTTGAAGGCCCGGCAGGCAGAGAGCCATCCCTATGGACGTTATGGAAGGAAGGGGCGATCGGGCAGCATCCACGGTCGATCTTTCGACAGGCTCACCATTGTTAATCAGCCCGGAAAGCCTTATACCCAGGTCAAAGCGGAACGCATCCAGGACCATAACGGCAACAGGATTTCGAGTGGAAGCGCTTTGCACAAGCTCGGAAATGATATCCCCTGAATAATTCAAATCTAGCTTAGATCCGGCTTGATATATAAGTTCTGAGAGCTTGATATTAGTTACATCCAGGGTTCTCTGATAAGCCCTGCGCAGCATGGCCCGCACGCCCAAAAGAGCATCGGGAAGCCCGGGGTCCTCGGATAAGATCCTTTCTCCGGTGTGATCGACTTTCCAGCCTTCAGAAGTATACCAGGAAACAGCATCTTCTACAGCTACCCATGATTTCTGAATTCCTGCAGCCTTATGTATTAGACCGGCGCTGTGGGCAAGGAGAATGATTTTATCCCAGGCTATTCGCTTTTGAGCCTGCTTGCCCCAGAAGCTCTTTGCATGAGCTTGATAGAGAGCATGGTTCATTTCTAGATAATTTGAGAGTTCTTCCAGGTTCCCAATCCGTGAAATACGTTCCACCTCTAATTTAAAAAACATTTTCTCAGCAATGAAAGAGGACACGGGTTGAGGCAATTCTGTAAAGCTCTTTGCCCAGAACTGTAGTGGTGTTTTCCCATCTGCTATCTTCACCAAAAGCTCAAAAGCATCAAGGTAGTCTATATTCTTCTTCATCCAGGAAAGAAGCTTTAAAGTTTTCTTCCGCTTGGGACCGGGAGGGATAATATTCTCCTCCTCTCCCGGAGGATTATCAGGATGAAGCTCAGCCGCTTCAGTCACCAGAATGCAGGCAAGCACGTTAATCCGCCATTTTTCCAATCCAGATTCTACTGGTTCCGGAAGTCCGAAGTCATCCACCGCCCTGCGCCTGAAAACAGAAAAATGTTCTTTTCCCATAGAGAGTTTAGGCTCTCTATACTTAGAGCACAATATATTGAGGAAACGTTCATCATCAATCAGGGTTTCTTTTATCTTAACCAGGTTCAGCTCTTTCCATCCAGATTTCGGCCGATCGAGCCATTCCTTAACATGTGATTTCAGCAAATCCCTGAACTGCTCGATATCCTCAGAAGAAATTTGCAGCCCATACTCTATCAAGGCTTCGGGTATGCTGAAGCTGATGATTTTTTCAGCATTACAGGCAAAGGCTTTAGAATAGGACAGGTCATCCGGATTTTTAGGAATCCATATTACCCCTGGTTTTCTCGATGAGCTAAAGAAACGCTCTCTGAGCTGCAGCTCGTGTTCTTCCTCAGCCCATAGCTCAAAGTCTCCGCCGGCAGATAGGTTGAGAAGGATATCCCGCCATTCCTTAGCCGGATCACACCAGATAATGAATGGGGGAGGCTGAATTTCCTTTTCAAGAACTGACGTAATTCCTCTTTTCAGCCAGTTTGCCAGGCTATCGGAAGCGCCGTTCATGTTCTATTTCCCTGTTGTGAAGTAGGTCCCCAAATTGTCAGGAGCAACTCCTGCCCCAAAAGCTTATATTCAGGCTTCTTGCCAGAAAGCGCTTCACTCTCACTGATAATACGCCTCACACCTTCACCTCGGGATTCGAGATAAGATTGATTTGTCTTTTTACTTTTCATCCGTGAAAGAAAAGACACCAGCAATTGATTTCTCGTAAACACGCGGAAGGGCATATTCTCAAGGGTTACCGTGTTAGGAAGATCACCCGGACTGTAAAGCTCTAGTCTATCGGCAAACATGAATAATCTTATTTTCGAACCGGAGATAGAATAGTCTCTATGAGCAACTGCATTAACAAGCGCTTCAAACACAGCGCCCAGGTTGAACTGCGGCTGGTCAATTCGTCCAACAGGCTTTTTTGCAGCTATTATCATAAATCTTTTAACGAATAAGAGTGCGTTATCAATCTGCTCGGATAGGGTTCCTTTAATCTGCTGACTATGTATGAGATCGTTTGAATCAAGCTCAAAGCCCCTGTAAACGGCTGCTGCTATATATGCCGAAGGAAGGTATTCCTGTACAGTCGGGCTGAACGCGAGCAATCCGGCAACAGTCGGTCGATCTATGCTGTTTTCATCGCGGATAGTGATACGAGTATTCAATAGCAAATCTTCAAATGGTATGGAAACTGTCTCACCGAAAAATTGTTTTATCTTTTCAGAATCCAGATCTTTTTTTGCAGCATTATATACAGGCTGCTCATCAAATACACTGTCTTCGCCCGCATCAAGCCGCTCACGGATTGATTCAATGCTGTTGTACATATTGCTTTTCCTTAATCCCACCAGCCCGGTTTGGTCAGCTTGCCCTCCCGGAACCACCGCCTCTCATCTGCCCTCCATTCTGCACGATTCTCAATAGCTTTTACAACATCTTTTTGAGACAATACATTGAGCGCTAACAAGCCTGCACGCTGAAGAGGTGCGATATTTACCCTAACGCCGTCGTTTATATCCGGAAAGTAAGCCTTCTCCTGATTATAAAAGGAGTCAGTGTTCACGGGTGGAGGCTTTTGACCATCCAGAGAACTCCATTTATCAAGCTGTTCGCCCCCGATTGTTTTACGAAGTTTTTCCGTATTAAAACCATCCTGTGTAAGCTTTTCCAATTCCTCATCAAAAGACATTAACTCTTCTATCCAGTTCTCTAACTGATATTTTCTACCTACAACATCATTACTCTCGGAATCAGATCCCTGCAATGTTCTTAACTCTGTTTCATAGCGGGTCATAAGTGGTCTAACATATTGGCTGCGAATTTTATGGATAAGATCAGCATCGAGCTTGTGATAGTAAATAAGGCAGGAGAAAGCCGGGCTTTTCTTTTGACCTTTGAGCCCTTTGCTTAAGGGTTTACTCTGTATATGCCAAGCGATAGGTCTCTTTCTGAACTGGGATATATGGCGCTTAAAGAAATCTCCACTCAGCCATGCGTCCAACGGCTTCCCCACAACTTCTGCAAACCTTCGTTCGACCCGGGTAACTGTCTCAGCAGGAAATTCATGGACGCTTCTTTCGCGTATCCGTTCAATAAGTGTTTTTTCGCCGCAGCCTTCGGTTAGGGGGATGATCCCGTCCTGGTCCGCCCATTCGGGAACAGGCTCTCCTTGCTCTATCTGAGCCGGCCAGCGGTGCCCGAGCAGCTTAAGCACAAGAACGGTGAATCTATCCTCCAGGATCCGTTTTTCCTCAGGTAAACACCGCCATCCGTTCTCCTCAATACCCTCCTTAAGAAGCCAGTAGATGGAAATGGGATGGATATTCATCTTCTGGGATAGCTCTTCGAGAAAGGTTTCGGTCGGGATAGGGATTAGAGCTCCTGCGGCTGTTTGCTCTTCAAAGTCCTCACGGGAATCTCCCGATTCTGACCAGTTCGATTCTTCTTTAGCACCCGGGCCGGCTTCGTAGAGTGATAGGAGTTTGTTCCTTATATGTCCAAGTTCAGCTTCAGAGCAAGCTCGTCGCTCACAACCAGCCAGTAAAGTGACCACCTCATCTGGAAGTCGCTGCAGATTATCCGGTAACGAGGGAATCGCCTCGTAGTCATTGATAAGTGGGTACCAGCCTGAAGGAATTCCTGTTTCAGCCAGGACTGCGGCGACGTCTTCTTTGTCCAGCCGGTAAGCTTTGAACACGAGCCGCTCGGCGAATCCTTCCAGGGTGTGTAGTGCAGAGGCTAAACGTTGTTCATGATCAAGGATTGATAAAACGGAGAATGAGGTGTCTTGTGAAAAAGTACGCTCAGTAACATCAATAGCAACTAAGTTTCTTTTAAGCCATAAACACTGCTTTTCGATTTCAGCTAATGCATTTGGAATATGCTCTGGTAATGGAATACGAGAAACCTAATCGCCGGTAAGCACTATCTGGGCTCTAAGAGACCGGACTATATGACTGCTTACACGGCTGTTTAGGGTAATACCCAGAACATCCATTGAGTTCTTTTGGAACACGCTATCCGAGCGAACATGCGCAAATATACTCGATGAATCTATCCATCTAAAACCAAGCGAACCGCGTGCCAACGCACTATAAGTCCACCCTTCCTTGAAGTAGTACTGCTCGTTCTGAACACGTGGCGAAGGCGTAGCTTTAATCCTTGCTCCATTATACTCCCAATCCACCATCCACCAATGGTGGCCGAACCATTTACCGTAACCTCCGCCTTTCTCAAAGGGAACCCAGCGTCGCTCGCGCACCCGTTGCGCGTGCTGCTCCGGAGGAACCTCCCAAACGAAACGCACGAAACGAGGATCGTTAGCAGTTGCCAAGCCCTGCACCACATCCGCCACATCACCGAGGGTTTTACCCGAAAGCAGTTCGAAAAACCGTGGCCGCAGCCAGTAGCATAGCGGCGACTGGGGTATATTCAGAAAATCTGTCTGAAGAGGTCTACTTATTACAGAGCTTACCATTACTTTACCTCGACGGAATTCTTTTTAAAGCCTATCTCTCTTGCTCGGGATAGCTTCATATTTTTGATCTACCTCTTTTTAAACTCATCAAGCCATGTTTTCAGATGTTCTAAATCCGATTCTATTTTATCAGGTAAAGGGAGGGAAACGGGAAGTTCATCTGACTGAGAATGTTCGTAGCAAGAGTATTTCGTCATAAGCTCGTCAAACATCTTGCAGTCCTTAGCCGTTATTCTTGCCAGTTTATTTATTTTTTTACTGGTTTGCACTGATCTGCGGAATCTACATATAATATTTGCTAATAGATCCTTCTCGATTAATCGTTCCAATAGAATTCGTACATCGCTGCAGATCGACTTGGCTAGCACTTCATATTCATTTACACCCGATCCCTGAAGAACCTTTTTTGCCCTTGGGAGCCTTTCCTTAAGTAAAGTATTCAGAACTTTGTCCGGCTTCTTGGCGAAGAGTGGCGCCTCGTCTGGTTCGCCAATACCCCAGGGTTGGCATCTAAGGCAAACTATATGAGGCTCAATTCCTTCCTTTTTTGCAGCATCTTCCAGAAGTGATAGCATAGACAGCCTGTGAGTGAAAACAATCACCTGATGTTTCCGGCAGAGCTCAACGACACGGGCTACAGATGCTTCTTCGAAATCCTGATCAAGGGATGAAATAGGATCATCGAAGATAAAAGGCGCTCCTGAATCTTCAGCCTCCATATCTGCAATAAAAGCTGCCAATGAAACAATACGGAACTCCCCCTCGCTTAACACTTCAGCAGACGGAGCTTTTTCACAGCAATCCTTGAGTCTGATCTGGTGATACACTCTTCCATGCTCGGTCCTGCTTTTCACCAATTCAACAGGAACACGTGAAGCACCGAGTTTTATAAGCTCGTCATTAAACCTCTGGATATAGGCTGAAGTTATCAGCTCATCGGCCAGAGCCGATTTCTTTACAGATAATTGCTGAGTGTTGGTCAGTACTGACGCATAAATTATAAATCCACACACAATAGATACTTACAAACAAATAGATTTTTTTTCGTCTTTTAAATGAGTAGACGCACCACAGCCCGTTTGATATGATAAAATTGGTGTAAATT
>JAUVWI010000117.1 GCA_030604195.1 Spirochaetales bacterium | reverse complement strand
TGGATGGTTAAAAGATTCCGGGAAAGGCCTAAAAATTGGTAGCTTTCCACCGGAATGGTGGAAAGTTTGGCCCGGAACAGTGGAAAGTTTCAAGCGGAATGGTGGAAAGTTTGCTCCGGATTATGCATTTAAGGGAAAAATCCTTTCAGCCCTCTCCCGGGTGAGTATTCTTTAGCGGCAGCCGCTATCAACGCCCGAGCACTACCATGGTCTCAAGGTGAAAGGTTTGCGGGAACATATCAAATGGAATTACCTGTTTTATCACGTAGCCGGCTTTAATCAAAGCCCCCAGGTCCCTTGCCAGGATTGGAGGAACGCAGGAGACATAGAAGATAAATGGGGCCTCCAGGCTGACAATTGCAGGAATTATCCCTTTCAGTCCCTTCCTGGGAGGATCTGCAATCAGTATGTCCACGGCTCTGCCCGATCTAGCTATCTCTGCTAAGGCCCCGCCCACATCCGACCTTTTGTATACCACATTCTGTAAACCCAGCTTGCGAACAGCCTGCCTGGCCCTCCTTATTGCAGCGGCTGACTGGTCCCAGCCAGTTATCGAACCGGCAATACCGGAAAGGTTTAGCGAGAGATTGCCGTCACCGCAGTAGAGGTCCATGATTACCGGGGGCTTATCCTTCCGGCAAAATTCAGTAACCAGTGAATATATTTTCTCCTTTAAAAGGGAGTCAACCCTCTGGTTTACCTGGGAAAATGGAAGTGCAGCTTTCTTTGAAGATGAAACAAAGGAACATTGAACTGAACCTTCAGGGTCCACATAGATCTCAACTTCACCGGGGGAAAGTGTCTCACCTGGGGAAGGTGTTTGAAGAGCCGGTTCCGATTTTAATCGCGGCAGAAAGCTGTTAATTTCAGGCGAAAGGATCGGACAGCTGTCAATCTCGACCAGCCTGTGGGATTCAGCTGCAAAGTAGCCGATTTTTCCGTCAGCGGTAAACTTCAGGCGTGTCCTCTTCCTGTAGCCGTAAATATCCGGGGATGGAATTACCGGATCTATCGAAGGCGCCGTTTTACCGATTCTGGTAATTGCATCTTCCAGAATCTTTCTCTTCTCTTCAAGCTGACGCTCATAAGTAATATGCTGCCAGTTGCAGCCGCCGCATTCCCCAAAGTATGGGCATTCGGGCTTGACCCTGTGTGGAGAGGGTTCAATTATCCCTGTAATCCGGCCAACACGGTAACGCTTTTCCTCTTTCACAACCTCAATTTCAAGAAGCTCCTGCGGAGCGGCCAGGGGCACAAAGTATACTATGTTATCCACCCTGCCCACTCCACTGCCCCCGTAGGCAAGAGAATCAATTTGTATGGTTATTCTGTTCATACCTTTTCCTAAGTGCCGGCTACTATCTATAATAACAAGCTTTTTAGCTATCATAGCATAAAAACAAGTTATTAAAACCAGTGTGAGGGGGAGTGGCAGAACGCCTTGAGAAAGCAAGCTATCCATTTTTATAAAATAGAAATATGGAGATGGCATGGAAATTAAAGAAGAAAAAGGAAAATAAATAGACAACATTTAGCTAATAAGGACGAACTCTTATAAATTCCCTTTACAACCTTATATTATAAGATTACATTGTGACTGTGAAACGGATTGAATGGAAATCAAAGGCTCTCAGACAAATCCGTAAAATCAAGGATCAGAAGATAAAAATATGATTTATGATGCTGTTGATACTCTTAGAGACTTTCCAAACTGCTCGAATATAAAAAAACTGAAGACCCGTGACGAATATCGTTTTCGAGTTGGCAATTGGCGAATATTTTTCACAGATTCGATTAAAATTCTCTATATTGAGGAGGTTAAGAAAAGAAATGAGCACACTTACTAATGTCCAGTTTATTGAGCAAAATGGGAAACCGGCATTTGCTGTCATTCCATATGATGAATATCTTAAATTTCTACCGGGCGAAGATGCCACAATTCCGCATGAAGTTGTTGGCCTTGTCGTAAAAAAAGGTATGAACCTGGTAAAAGCTTGGCGTACACATCTTGGCATGACACAGGCAGTGGTTGCTGAAAAAGCTGCTATCAGCCAGGCAGCTCTTTCACAGATGGAAAAAAGCGAGAATAAACTAAGAACAGCAACACTTGAAAAACTGGCAGGCGCTATGGGCCTATCTGTTGAACAGCTTAGAGATTGACAATAGCCTATCTGAGGCTACCGCACACATCGCAACGAGATCATCAGACAATCCGGCTTTGCTCAGACTGCCCGATTCTTTCAGCAATGGCCCTGACCCGATTTCCCGTTTTCCTGGGCGAGCGTAGTTGCGGCCAGCGATTTATTAAGTGCACAAAAAGCCCAGCGCAGATTACATCCGCAACCGAAGCTCTTAAAGCAAAAGCCCAACACAAAATATTCGGGCGTCCCACAGGGACTTCCTCCGGTCGCTGACTTGATTATTTTTGTGCTGAACACGCAAAACTTTGAAGGTAATAGCATAATACCCAAGCCGCCGTTATTGCCCGGATACGAAATAACGGGAATACCTGCCAGATTAATAGCCTCGATATCCCTTAAATGGTTCTGATTGAAACCTCGAACTTTTCCGCTAACTCCCGGGCGGATATCCTCTCTTTATTGAGCAGCATCACGGTAATAGAAAGCATTCGATCAATCCGCATATCAGATCCTTCTTTCCGGAGGGAGCACTCTCACTCTATATTGTGCTTTCTTTTATATTCAGCCCAGTGTTCCTTAAGGTAATAAAACTCTTCAAAGTCATGCAGCCTGGTGCAGAAGGGGTTGTTTTTACGCTCCGCCCCTATAGTTGAACTCGGCCTTACACCGACATCGTGGCCCGGCCAGATGGTAATAGCGCTATCCAGAGCCATTACTCTTTTCAGGTTGTTGAACTGGATTAGAGCATTCTTCCTGCCCATGGTGCCGCCTATTTTTCCTACAAAAAGAAAATCGCCGGTTATCAGCCGCCTCTCTGCCAGTATGGAGATTGAATCCCCGGTATGTCCCGGTGTGTGAAGTATTTCAAGCTTCACCGAACCCACAGAAAGAAGATCCCCCTCATCAACTTTAAGCTCAGCCATGGGCGAAGAGCTGTGCAGTACCAGCCTGGCCTTTGAAATTGCCTTTACCCTGGAATTTCCCCCTGTGTGGTCGTAATGGTCATGGGTGTTTATAACATAGACAATCTCCAACCCGCGGTCCTTCACCGCCTTAATCAAAGCATCAGGCTCAGGTGACGGGTCAATAACTGCACATTTGCCGGCATCCGGGTCGGCAAGCAGATAACCGAAATTACGGTCGCCCCCGCAGCGGAATTGTTCAAAGTACATGGCTCCCCCTTTTAAAAAAGCCGGCGCAACCAGGGCGCCGGCTTCAAATTACTGACAATTGAATATCAAATCTTTATTTTTGGTTCTTTTTCAGCTTTTATCTGCCAGATACCTGTAATAGCTGTACTTCTCCTTTGCATCCTGGCGCGCCTTGTTGAGCAATAGTTCAGCCGTAGCCGGATCTTTATCTTTAAGAGAACGGAAGCGGATCTCATTATACATATACTCACCAATATCCGCAGATAACTCTTTAGAGTCGAGCTGCAGCGGGTTCTTACCCTGTTCTTTCAGCATGGGATTGTAACGGAAAAGCGTCCACGCTCCGGAATCGACAGCCAGCTTCTGCTGGCTGGGTCCATGCTTAAGATCAAAACCATGAGCAATACAGTGGGTGTAAGCAATGATCAGTGAGGGACCGGGATACTGTTCCGCCTCATTAAAAGCGCGTATCGTCTGGATCCTGTTGGCTCCCATGGCCACACTGGCAACATATACGGTTCCGTAGATCATAGCCATCATTCCTAAGTCTTTCTTGGCCAATGGTTTGCCCCCGGCCGCGAACTTTGCTATTGCGCCGATTGGTGTGGCCTTGGACATCTGCCCGCCCGTATTGGAGTAAACACCGGTATCAAGCACCAACAGGTTCACATTTTTGCCGGAAGCGATTACATGATCCAGTCCGCCATAACCTATATCGAAGGCCCAGCCGTCACCGCCCACACCCCAGACCGAGCGTATAACCAGGTAATTCGCTACGGATAAAAGCTGTTTGGCTTCTTCCGTATTTACCTTTTTCAAAGAATCCTTCAGTTTAGCAACCCTGGCCCGCTGTTCTTCAATTGCTGTCTGGGTTGACTGGTCCGCTGCGGCTATCTCTTTTAATAAATTTAGGTCTAAAGCCTTATTATTGGCCTTGATAAAATCCGCCACCAGCTCATAGGCGAATTCAGTCATCTTATCAGCATTCAAGCGCATGCCCAGGGCCAGCTCGGCGCAGTCCTCAAAGAGTGAGTTATTCCAGGAGGGTCCGCGTCCGTCACGCCGGGTGGTATAGGGCGTGGTAGGCAGATTGCCGCCATAGATCGAGGAGCAGCCCGTGGCATTGGCTATCACCGCCCGGTCGCCAAAGAGCTGGCTCATCAGCTTGACATAGGGCGTTTCGCCACAGCCCGCGCAGGCGCCCGAAAACTCGAACATGGGGGGCAGCAGCTGTGATCCCTTAATTGTATTTCTCTTGATCCTGGCCTCTTCCAGGTCGGGAAGACCCAGGAAAAACTCGAAATTTTCCGCTTCCTGGGCCCTCAAAGGCGGCTGAGGCGCCATATTAAGGGCTTTACGCCCGGTTTTTTCGCCATTCTTCTTTTCAAAGGCCGGGCAGACCTGGAAACATAGAGAACAGCCCGTACAATCCTCCGGAGATACCTGTATGGTAAACTTCAAATCGGCCAGATCTTTGCCGCGGCCATCTGTAGATTTGAAACTCTCGGGAGCGCCCTTCAGGTGAGCAGGATCATAAGCCTTGAGGCGTATTACTCCGTGAGGACATATCATGGAGCACTCTCCGCACTGAATACAAACATCCGGCTCCCAGACCGGGATTTCCTCGGCAATGTTCCGCTTCTCAAACTTTGTCGTGCCGGTTGGATAGCTGCCGTCGTCAGGGAGTTTGGAAACAGGTATCTTTTCACCCCTGCCCACGATAATCTCACCTGTAACCTCTTTCACGAATACCGGCGCATTTTCGGCCACGGACGGCAGCATATGCAGCTCTCCCGAGGCGGCGCCGGGATAATCCACCCTCTCGATGTGCTCTTTTGCCGAAGACACGGCCTTCATATTCATGTCCACAATGTCCTGCCCCTTTTTCCCGTAGGTGTCAATTACCGCTTTCTTGATCAATTCCAGAGCCTTATCCTCAGGCAGAACGCCTGAGATCAAGAAGAAGGCGGTCTGCATAATGGTGTTTATCCTGCTTCCCAGACCGATGTCTTCAGCAATCTTGACTGCATTAATCACATAGAATTTGAGTTTCTTATCGATAATCTGCTGCTGAACCTCAACCGGAATCTTTCCCCACACCTCTTCCTTGTTATGATGAGTTGCCAGGAGGAAAGTGGCTCCCTCTTCCGCTTTAGAAAGCATGTCAAATTTCTCCACAAAGGTGAACTTATGACAGGCTATAAAATTAGCCTTCTGGATCAAATAGGTGCTCTTTATCGGAGTCTTGCCGAAACGCAGATGAGATATTGTCCCGGCTCCTGCTTTTTTAGAATCGTAGACAAAATAGCCTTGAGCATAATTATCCGTGGCTTTGCCTATAATCTTGATCGAGTTCTTATTGGCGCCCACCGTGCCGTCAGCGCCCAGGCCAAAGAAAAGAGCCTGGTGCACCCCCTCGGCCTTAATGGAAAAATCCTCATCCCACTCCAGGCTGCTAAAGGTTACATCATCATAAATACCTATGGTAAAACGGCTTTTGGGTTTTGCCTCTTTCAGATTATCCAGCACCGCTTTTGCCATTCCCGGATTAAATTCATTTGATCCCAGGCCGTAACGGCCGCCAACAATTACCGGGTAATCGCTCAATTTTAAAGAGCCTTCACCCATTGCTTCGCCGATTGCAGTGCGAATATCTCCATACAGGGGCTCACCCAGGGCGCCGGGCTCCTTGGTCCTGTCCAGTACCGCAATTTTCTTTACGCTCTTCGGCAGTGCCTGAATGAAATGCTCAATGCTGAAGGGGCGGTAAAGCCTTACCTTGATCAACCCCACCTTTTCACCCTGGGCAACCAGGTGAGTCACTGTTTCATCCATGGTTTCAGCGCCGGAACCCATCATTATTACAATCCTGTCGGCATCGGCAGCGCCTACATAATCAAAAAGCCGGTACTTACGCCCTACAACACCGGCGAACTTATCCATTACCTTCTGTACAATTCCCGGGGCAGCCTGGTAATATTTATTTACCGTCTCTCTGGCTGCAAAAAAAACATCGGGGTTTTGAGCGGTGCCGCGTAAAACGGGAGTTTCCGGATTCATTCCCCTGGCCCTATGAGCCCGCACCAGATCGTTGTCAATTACAGCCATCATATCAGCATAACTCAACTCTTCGATCTTCTGGATCTCGTGAGAGCTTCTGAAACCGTCGAAAAAATGGAGGAATGGAACCCTGGATTCCAGGGTCGCTGCCTGGGCTATCAGGGCAAAATCCATTACCTCCTGGATCGAGTTGGCGGCAAGCAGGGCGAAACCCGTAGAACGGGCGGCCATTACATCACTGTGCTCACCGAATATTGAAAGCGCCTGGCAGGCAACAGCACGCGCCGCAATATGGAAAACCGTGGGGCAGAGCTCCCCGGCAATCTTGAACATATTGGGCAACATGAGCAGCAGCCCTTGAGATGCGGTGAAGGTTGTGGTCAACGCGCCGGATGTCAGGGCGCCATGCACTGTACCGGCTGCGCCTGCCTCGGACTGCATCTCCGTTACTACGGGTATGGTACCCCAGATATTCTTTCTGTGCTCAGCCGAATATTGATCGGCCAGCTCTCCCATGGGGGAGGAGGGGGTGATCGGGTAAATTGCAATAATTTCATTGGTTGCATGCGCAACATGGGCAACTGCGGCGTTACCGTCTATGGTTACTGTTTTCTTTGCCATTATTTAATCCTTTTATAAGTAGGAAATTTGTGAATATTATATTATTAATCGCTGCTTAGTGCAAGCAAGAAAACTTTACAGCCTATGCCTTACGCCCGAAAACCGAAAAAGCGCTTAAACGCACCCGTCAACCCCTTTTGAGAAGCTTTGTGTAGATTGAACTTAAGTAAGGGTTGGTGCCGATCTTTTTCAAACAATTGAGCACCAGTAAGGAACAATAGATAATATGGTCAAGCCTCACGATAAATTAGTACTGGTCGGCTGAATACGTTACCGCACTTACACCGCCAGCCTATCAACCAGATCTTCTCTCTGGTATCTTCAGTCCTGTTAAAC
>JAUVWI010000016.1 GCA_030604195.1 Spirochaetales bacterium | reverse complement strand
TCTTATGAGATCATTGTAGTTGATAATAACAGCACGGACAGAACCGCAGAAATCGCTAAAGGACTCGTGGATAAGGTGCTTTTTGAGCCGCGAAGGGGATACATTCACGCCACCAACAGGGGCGCCCTGGAAGCGCAGGGGAAATATATTTCCTTCTGCGATGCCGACTCTATTTACCCCCCCAACTGGCTGGAAAAGGTGAACAGAAAATTCGAAAAAAACCCGGAGATTGTAGTAGTATACGGTCCCACTTTTTTCTCCGACTATAACTTCTTTATCAATAATATGGCCGGCATTGCACACTCTCTCTTCTTAATATACAGCAAATTGCGGGGCTTGAATGTAACGGCCGGATACAACACAGTAATGAACCGCGATTCATACTTTAAAGTCGGCGGTTATGATGAGAATATCTATAACAGCATTGGCATAGACTTAGAACTGGGCAAACGTCTTAGATCTGTAGGAAAAGTGAAACTTAACTCGGCCAACTTTGTATTGACCTCTTCCCGCCGCTTCAAAGAGGACGGCATTTTTCATGCCATACAGTATCACATTGAAATGTGCAACAATGTGCGCAAAGAAAAAGCTCAATCCATAAGCTATGAAGATTACAACCGGGAATACGGCCGTTAAAAGCGACATATGATCTGCGGACAATCAACGCTTCAAATATTCTCCGATCCTGTTTATCACCATTTCAACAACCTGGTCCATGTTATAATACTTATACTCAGCCAGCCGGCCCAAAAAGAGATATTTGCCCTTCAGCTTATCTACATCAGCCTGATATAGCTCTCGCTTTTCAACATTATCGCGGGACATTACCACATAATAGGGTTCACCGGTTGCTCTGGGAAACTCATAGGAAATTGTTGTTTTCCGGGTTTTTTCGCCAAGAAAATGTTTGTATTCAGTTATCCTGGTCCAATTGTGATCATTGGGATAATTAACAACCGCAGCCGGCTGGAAATACTCCTGGTCCAGGGTTTCATATTTAAAATCCAACGAGCGGTACTGGAGCCTGCCATATTTATAATCAAAAAACCGGTCAAGCTCACCGGTATATACAGTGAGCCTGCTTTCCAGGTTATTCCTGATGTCAAAGTAATCCCTTTCCAGGGAGAGTTCAATATTCTCATGGTTCAGCAATTCTTGAGCCAGATTGGTATAGCCGGAAGCAGGGATACCCTGATGTTTATCGGTGAAGTAGCGATCTTCCCGGTTTTCTCTTACCGGTATTCTCAAGGCAACCTCGGGCAGGATCTCCTCCGGATCTTTCTGCCACTGTTTGATAGTATAATTTTTGAAAAAAAGCTCGTATAGATGCTCCCCTACCTGGGATACAACTACATCACGAAAATTTTCAGGAGGCTGATTATACACCGCTTTTGCCGCCTCCTTCCGGAGGAATTCCCTTGCCTCCCCTTCTTTTAATTTGCAGTTGAAAATCTCATTCAAGGTATCCAGGTTTATGGGAAAGGGGAGCAGACGTCCCCCAATACAACTTAAAACCCGGTGCTGATAATAATGGAAATCGGTGAAGCGGTTGACAAACTGCCAGACCTCCCGGTTATTGGTATGGAAGATGTGCGGGCCATAGCTGTGGATGAATATGCCGTGTCCATTCCGGTAATCATGGCTGTGGCCGGCCAGATGGTTAAGACGCTCTACTACCAGCACTTTCCTGCCTGCTTCAGCAAGCAAACGGGCAGCGGTACAACCGGCCAACCCCGCTCCAACCACCAGACAATCGTATTTCACGCTTCCTCCATTTTAGATATTGAAAAACCAGAACCGCTTCCTGCCGAACCAACGCATCACCTCAAGCTTCCTTGCCAGCAGCGCCTCTTCACCAAGACGAATCAACTCTTTATTACGTCCGAAGTCAAGGATCTCGGTGCCGTCATAAGCCAGCACCTCCAGAACTGATCTGTTATCCCGGGTACGCGCCCTTAAGACATTGGCGGTAATCTCCGTTGAACGCAAAAAGATATCGAATCCATTATTCAACTCCTGCTTCTGGACATTCTCAAATTTGCTTACCATAATACTCAGCACCCGCTTGGCGCCCATTTTTTTGGCAATCCATACCGGCGCATTGTTTGCCAGTCCGCCGTCAACCAGGAACATCTCTCCATAATTAACAGGAGCGAAAACAGCGGGTAGAGCCATGGAGGCCCGGACAGCCTCAGCCACCCGGCCTTCATTCAGTACAATCTCTTTACCGGAAAGCAGGTCAACAGCATTACAGGCAAAGGGGATTTTCGTTTCTGAGAATTTCTTATTATTAGTAAATATACGAAATAGTTGCAATACTTTCCTGCCGCTGTCCACAGCGGTGCTGCGCCAAAGTGATTTAAAAGCATCCCCAATCTTTATTATTTTTACAAATGGCCCGCCTTCCAATTTCATAATCCAGCTGTCAAGGTACTTATGTAGATCAAACTCCTCGACCATGAACTTTTCCATTTCCTCAGGTTCCATACCGCAGGCAAAAGCTCCGCCCACAATAGCCCCCATTGAGGTGCCGACAACTATATCCGGTCTGAGCCCCCAGAGCTTTAGCATTTTCAGCACACCAATATGGGCAAGACCCCGGGCGCCGCCGCCGGAAAGCACCAGGGCCCACTTTCCAGCGCACATTACATCCATATTATAACTATGCCCTGAGTAATCAATAATTTCAAGTTAATAAGACCTGCTCGTGGTGCCGGCAGACAAAGGGCATGGGAATAAAATAGCAGTTATTCCACTTGACACTATTTGAAGTTTTTGCTTATCTTATCCTCATCATTCCCCTGTAGCTCAGTTGGTAGAGCGGGTGGCTGTTAACCACCAAGTCCGCGGTTCGAGTCCGTGCGGGGGAGCTGAAACAACCACACTCGAACAGAGCGCTTTCTTGTTAACACAGGAAAGCGCTATTTTTATGGTTGTTTCCTCCTACCCGCACGGTTACAGTGCCGGATCCCCGGCATCTCTCCTGGAGCAAACTCTGCTGCCTGTTTTTTATTTTCTCCAGAACTTCGAAGTGAATAGAACCAGCACAGTGTAGATCTCCAGCCTGCCGACCATCATGGCAAAACTTAAAAACCATTTTATATAGCCGGGATAGAATGCATAATTCAAGGTGGGTCCGATTTTACCAAAACCCGGGCCTATATTGCCCACAGTGACCAGAGCAGTGCTCATTGAGGTGGAGATGTCATTGCCTCCTGAAGCAACCACAAAAGTCGTAAATATCAGCATTAGCAGGTAGAGAAAAAAGAAACCTGAAATTGTATATACCGTGTCCTTCTTGAGAACGCTGCCACCGAGCCTGATGCTGAAGATGCCCCGCGGATGGGAAATGAATTTCATCTCGTTAAGCGCCTGTTTGAAGAGGGTGACAATGCGAATAACCTTGATCCCTCCCCCGGTAGAGCCGGAACAGCCTCCGATAAACATCAGGATGAACAATACCACCTGGGTGAAAAAGGGCCAGCCTGCGTAATCCGCGGTTGTATATCCGGTAGTAGTAAGGATGGAAGCCGCCTGGAAAGCTCCATACCTGAGACTGCGCCCAAAGGTATCATACTCTTTCCCGTAAAGGCCGATTGCGATAAGCAGCATGGCTGCCAGAAAAATTCCCAGGTATGCTTTTAGCTCCGTATTAGTAAATACCTTTTTAACATTCCCGGTTATCAGCCGGTAATAGAGCACAAAATTTCCTCCTGCTAAAACCATAAACACGGTAATTACAATATCCACATGCGCTGAGTTGTAATAACCCACGCTGCTGTTTTTTGGGGAAAAACCCCCGGTGGCCAGGGTGCCGAAGGTGTGGGTCAGAGCATCGAACAGGTTCATCCTGCCGATCATCAGCAGCAGGGTTTGCGCCACTGTGAAAGCCAGGTAGATAAACCAGAGAATTTTTGCCGTTTCGGCGATCTTCGGGGTCAGTTTATCCAGTGTCGGCCCCGGAGACTCCGCTTTCATCAAGCCAACAGCGCCAACACCCAGCAGCGGAAATACCGCGATCGTCAACACCACAATGCCCATGCCGCCGAGCCAGTGGGTTAATGAACGCCAGAAAAGCATGGATTTGGGCAGACCCTCAATATTGGTCAGGATTGATGCCCCGGTAGTTGTGAAACCGGACATTATCTCAAAAAAGGCATCCGTGAGATGAGGAGTTGAAGCGGAAAAATATAGCGGCAGGGCGCCGAAAAGAGCAGAAAAGATCCAGCTCAGTGAAACCAGGAGAAATCCGTCCCGCGCAGAGAGGGTTTTAACACTCTTTCGTGTAAGAAAGATAATCGGTAAAGAAATAACCAGAACTATGAACATGGGCAGGAGAAAATGGGGAATCATCTGCTCTTCGTGGTAATAGAAAGCAACGATTACCGGAAAAATCATAAAAAAAGAGATAATGATAAGGAGTATGGCTAAAACCCTTAGTATCAATCCAATATGCATATTCAGCTGGTGAAAATTTCTTCAATTCTGGCAACCGACTCTTTGCGGGCAATTACGATTATGTAATCTCCGTTTTCAAGTATCTGCTCACCGTCAGGGATGATGTGGTTATCACCTCTGGTTACTGATATGATCAGCGTCTGCCTGGGAAGTTTCAGTTCCTTTATTTTTTTCCCGATGGTCCGGCTTGCTTTTTCAACGGCAAGCTCGAGCACCTCTACTTTTCCGCCTGAAATGGAGTAAACGCTGCGAATATTGCTTTTTCGGATATATTTCAGAATGGAGTTGACCATACTCTCGATCTGGCTGACTGCAACATCAATTCCCAGACTGGAAGCTATGTGTACATAGTTGCTCTTGTTAACCAGAACCATTGTACGCCCGGCGCCCACGGATTTCGCATAAACGGCATTGACAATATTAAATTCCTGATTGCCGGTGATGGCTATAACAAGATCGGCGCCGGCCAACTCTTCCTCTTCGGAAAATCCCTCATCAGAGATATCGGAGTTAAAGATCATGGCCTCGGGAAAACGGTCAGAGAGCAGTTTGCAGTTATCATAATCACTATCGATAATATTGATCCTTCTCTTTTTCACCGGCTTAAGATAGTGTAAAAGCCTGCCGAATATGGACAGCTCCTTTTTCTTGTTTTCCAGAAAATGCTCTGCCACATAGACAGAGACTCTGTCACCGCCGATGAGCACAATCTTGTTCATCTCCATCCTGCGCTTGCCGATCTGGGAGAAGATCTTTTCAAAATTTTCAGCGGTGGCAATCAAATAGAGCTTGTCATTTTCCTTTACCACGCTATACCCGTGGGGAATGATGTATTCGTTTTCCCGAAGAATAACTGCTACCAGGAAGTTTGCCTTTATTGTACGCTTAACCTCCTCTATGCATTTATCCCGCAATAGAGATGAGCCATTCACTGTAATACTTCGCATCTGCAGGCTGCTTTTTTCGAAATAGACAATATCACTGACTGCCCCGCCTTCAACAGCCCTGATGATCGCTCTGGCTGTTTCTATTTCCGGGTTTACAAAATAGTCAATACCGAGGATCGGCTGCTGCAGAACGCGGGTGCCGGAGTAATCAATATTCCGGATCCTGGCTATTTTGTGAGGCACATTGAATTCGCTGGCAACCAGGCTGCAGGCTATCATGTTCACTTCATCAGAGTCCGTTACACTGATGAAATAATCCGCTTTATTAATGCCTGCCTTCTTCAGGGTTTCTATATTATTCCCCTGTTCATTGATCACCATGCAGTCAAGGACATTTGAAACATGTTTTGCCGTATCAGGCTCTTTCTCAATGAGTACTACATTATTGTTCTGCCCGATAAGGTATTTGGCCAATTGAAAGCCGACGCTTCCTGCCCCCAGAATTACAAAATTCATCTTCATCAGCATACATGCATAGGGCAGAGAATGTCAAATTACTACTTCCTTAAATAGGAAAGCGCTTCGGGCAGGTCTAAATTATTACCGGAATCATCCTCACCGTAACCATGTTCCGCAAGTAGCTTTATATCAGCTAAAACGCGCAAATCCCCGGAAAAAGAGACCTGCTCATCCACTTTTATATCGATCTTTCCCATAACGAAGAGCTGGGTAAAGATACGTATAATGGATTGATAAGGGTTCTCATCTTCCAACGGTCTTAACTGTTCCAGCGGGAATTTCAGCTCATATATGACTACCTTGCCACTTTCCATCAGGGTATTGATAACGGTGCGCACGGACCTGACCAGGTTACCGGCTTCATCATAGCTGCCATTTTTTATTACCCGGGCTACTTCTTCAACGAGCAGGCGCTTTTTCCTGGCATTCAATGTTTCATTAGCCAGAAAAAGGTCCAGGGTAAAAGAAGCATTATAGGTATCGCTGCCCAGTTTCATCCACACCTCGCTGCCGTAATGATTAACAATTTTGGCTATCAAGGTGGAGGGCCGTACATGAAAACCCCTGTACCTGGGCACAAAAACTATTATTTGTCCCTGTTTTGCATAATTCTTAAGCATCAACTGGCATAGTTTGCGCCCCTTTTTGATATAAAGGCTGGAAAAGCAGAGAGAGTAGTTAACCAACACCTTGAACAGCGGCGTATAGTCGGTCTGGCAGGAACTAATGTTAACCTTTTTGCTTTCGGAGATCAGCACATGACGCTCGCAGTAATGGGCAAGAGCGGTAGCTGTTTCCAGCAGGTGAAAGATAACGCTTACATGACCGCGTAATACGGGCAGGTTCTCATCCAGGGACTCGACATTGGAATCCGAAATATGGGTATCATAAAGGGACTGCAGGTTATGAAATTTATATTCCAGATTTCTCAATTTTTCCTCACTGATCGGATCAGGAATGTAATCCCGATAGTTCTCAATCCGCTCTTCATGGGGAATATGCAGAAAAGAGCTTGCTTCCGCCAGATTCAGGAATGCCGTGGCTAAATAGACAACGGTTTCTTCAGCCGAAGAGACCTTACGGCTTTTTCGGTCTACGGGCAGGTGTCCGGGTGGCAATTCCTCAATAAAGCTTTTTTCACCGGGAATAGATTCGGGCAAATTGATTTTCAGATTCTCAGCCTGTTTCAGTAAACATCCAACCACAGAAACCAGTATTTTGCAGGTAGAACTGAAAGCCTCATCAGTGGCTTTCAGAAAATCATCCTCAATCGACAATAAACTGTAGGTGGGAACAGAGTGCTTCAGGTGGAGCAGAATATAGCTCACATTGGCGAAAAGCTTAATTGTTGCCACTAGTTCACGAAAGAGATACCAGCGCTGGTTGTTGCGGACCCCATAGCCATCCAGCAATTCTTCGATCTTGGTCGCTTCAGAAAGAATATCTCCCAGCAGCGGCCTGGTAAAGCAGTTTTTATTCTGGCAGTGGCTCTTTATATAAAGAGATAGACTCAATAGCTCATCTGTTCTGCTGCTGATCAGTAATCTGAATGTTTCTTCAGCAATTATCAATCCGGCGTGGGATTGTCTCTTTTTAACCGCATCTTTCATAAAAATTGGAAATTCTCTACAATCAAACCTTTATGCCATATTTTTTATTAAGATTTAAATGATTTTTCTATCTTGAAGCGCTTAATCTTCCTGGTAGTAGTCGTTTCCATGGGTTCATCCAGGATCTTGAACCTGCTGATCCTCTGATAGGAATGAAGCTCACGATTTACTTCGGCAATTATGGTATTAAAGCGCTTTTCAACAACGTCACGGCCAAGCTTCCTGGTTTCCTCTACCGGGTAAATATAAGCCTCAATGGCTTCTCTTTTCATTTTTTCATCCTGCACAAAACCCTTGACCAGAATCTGTTCAATTTCATCGTACAACTGGAAATGATTTTCAATTTCTTCCGGGTAAACATTCTTGCCTCCTTCTGTTACGATCATGGAGTTCAGCCGTCCCGTTAAATATAGATAATTCTCTTTATCCAGATAACCGACATCTCCGGTTATCAGGTAACCATCTTCATCAAACACCCTCCGGGTTTCTGCTTCATTCTTATAGTATCCCTGCATGACAATTGGTCCCTTTATACCCACTACGCCTACGCTCTGTTCATTGGCATTAAGGATCTTAACATCAACCCGGGGAATAACCTTGCCTACCGAGGCTTCTTTGTAATGATCCGTTGGATTTAAAGTAACTATGGGCGAGGTTTCCGTTAAACCATAACCCTGAACAAAATCAATTCCCAGTTGATTGAATTGTTTGAAGGTCGATGCGGGAAGGGGCCCGCCGCCCGAAATACAGATCCGTATATGCTCCAGAGAAACCTTTGCTAAAATCGCCTTAAACATTATCTTACCGGGATTCACCTTTATGGTCTTCTTGATAGCGCCGCTTATGGCCATCAGGAACCGGATAATACCATAGACTACCGGACCCTTTTCCCTAATACCGCGCATAAGCCCTTTTATAAGCTTATTAAAGAGCATGGGAATGCCCAGGAACATGGTAACTCTGCCCTTTTTCAGATCACTCAATATCTGTTTTATAGCCAGGTTTTTGCCAAACACAATTTCCGCGCCCACTGAAAGACTCTCTATGAAGACTGCCAGCATGGTATAAGAATGGTGTATGGGCAGCAGCGCATAAAATACATCATTACAGCTAATATTTAAATTGGCCTGTGAAAGATAGCAGTCGCTTACCAGGTTTTTATGGCTCAGCATCACACCTTTTGCATTACCGGTAGTACCCGATGTAAAGAGAACAGCGGCCAGATCATTCTCTTCCCGGCCATCTCTGACAGGCTTTTCCTGGTAATTAATATCTAAAATATAATTGGCTTTTTCCTTCGAGAGTGAGATCTTCTCGAGCAATCCCAGCTTTTTCTGATCAAAAACATCATATTTTTCCTTATCCACGAATAAGGCTTTTGCACCCACAATCTTTAACAGATTCTCGATTTCAGCTTCATGAAGCTGGTAATCCAGGGGAACTATCACTCCACCGGCAAAAAGCACTGAAAGATAGGCAATAGCCCATTCCGGGGAATTCTTTCCGGTAAGAGCAACCATGTCCCCATTACCAATTCCCAGGCTCCCAAGGTAACCTGCAGTACGCTCCACCCTGGTGAGAATCTCCCCATAGGTAAGGGAAAGATACTCAGGTTCAAAAGAGGTGAACCCTTTTCTATGGCCGAAGCGCTCAACCGTAATTCGAAACATTTCAGGTATTGTGGGCCATTCCCCGGCAAACACTTTGCCGCGGTAATCAACTAAATAATCCCAGGGATTGCTTATTTCTTCTCCTTAAATTTCTATATTATTTGAAAAATCCATGAATAAACTATAATTCAGCCTTCGCGAGAAATCAAGACAACACATTTCACTGGTGGTATTGCCCATCGCAGTACCCCTCCCATGCTGGGCGCCCTGTACGGGCACCTACGGCCTACGGCCTACGGCTTCGCCTGCGGGGATGAAGACACATAGTGGTATTGCATAAAGTAATTCAAACGGGCTATAAAGAAGACCAAAAGCTTATATTTAAGGTAATAAATTGAGAACCTATCCAGGCTGTATTGTCTGCTTTTTCAGGCAGGCATTAGAAGCGGCTAAAATTTCCGGTGCTGATGAAGAAACACAAAATAGAATCCTCATTGAATTGTCTCAAAAACTCCCTGATTTCTCTCTGACCTCTACGCCTCCTGAAATGGGCCGTCTTGTCTACCGCCTGGTAACCGATATAACCCGGCGCAAGGACCCTTACCTGGAGATTAAGCAGGAGAGCAACAAATTTGCCTTTTCCATGTACAGCGAGCTGAAAGAGAGAATTGCATCATCGCCGGACCCGCTCCTTGAAGCTGTGGAGATCTCTATTGTCGGAAATATAATAGATTACGGCATTCATAACTCCACCGATATCGCCGGAAGGGTAAGAGAACTTTTGATAAAGGAAAAACAGGCGGTTAAAGAGGAGGAGACAATATTTTTTAATTACCCGGCTTTTAAAACAGCGCTGGCGCAGGCTGAGAATATTCTTTACCTCGGTGATAATGCCGGTGAGATAGTCTTTGACCGCCTGCTGATTGAAGAGATCAAAAGGCTCTATCCGGACAAAAAAATTACCTTTGCAGTTAAAGGTGGAGCAATTATAAATGATGCATTAATGGCTGATGCCGAGGAGTGCGGAATTACCGGTATAACACAGGTTATTTCGAATGGAGCCGACGCACCCGGCACACTTCTATCACTCTGTTCTTCGGATTTTTTAGCAGCTTACAATCAAGCCCAGCTTATAATCAGCAAGGGGCAGGGCAATTTCGAGACCCTCTCTTCTAAGGAAAAACCGATATTCTTCCTGCTAATGGCCAAATGTCCGGTTGTAGCCGCCCACATAGGCTGTGAAACAGGAACATTTTTACTGTTTAACAGGTACGGATAGCTTTTTCTGCAGGAAAATTACAATTTCTTTGACCTCAAAGCCAACAATTATTAAATTATAGCTATTAATCTAAAAATACAATTCAGGAGACTAAAATATGGGAAAGTACAAATTCCAGGCCGAAGTAAGCAGAATGCTTCATTTGATCATTCACTCTCTATACTCCCACCCGGAAGTATTCTTAAGAGAGCTCATTTCCAATGCCTCTGATGCCCTGGACAGGCTGAAATACCTTACATTGACTGAAGATGATTTTAAGGGTTTCGCCTTTATCCCCAAAATTGACATCAACTTTGGAAATCACAAACAACATACCATATCAGTATCAGATACCGGCATCGGTATGAACGCAGAGGATTTGGAGAAAAACCTGGGAACCATAGCCAGCTCCGGAACCCATCACTTTGTCGAATCTCTCAGCGGTGATGTAAAATCGGACTCCAGCCTGATCGGACAGTTTGGGGTCGGTTTTTACTCATGCTTTATGGTAGCGGACAGGGTTGAAGTTACCAGCCTTAAAGCGGGTGAAGATAAAGCCCATAGATGGACAAGTAACGGGCAGGGGGAGTTTGAAATAACTGAAGCGGAAAAAAAAGAGCCGGGAACTGAAGTAACCCTTTTTTTGAATGAGAATGGTAAAAATTTTGCAGAACGCTGGCAGATCGAGAATATAATCAAGAAATATTCAAACCATATTGCCTTTCCCATCTTTCTCCATTACCAGGAGAGCCGCTTTGAAGGAGAGGGTGAAAAGAGAAAAGAGACAAAAGAAAACAAGGTGGAGCAGATCAATTCCGCTTCCGCACTCTGGATGCGGCCGAAATCTAAAATCACCGACGAAGAATATAACAACTTCTATAAAACAATATCTCACGACAATGAAGATCCCCTGAATTTCATTCATACCCAGGCAGAGGGCGCACTGCAATATACAACACTCTTTTACATTCCCAACAAAGCTCCCTTCGACCTCTACCATGCCAATTATCGACCGGGCGTCAAACTCTATGTTCGACGGGTATTCATTACCGATGATGAGAAAGAGCTGTTACCCACTTACCTGCGCTTTATCCATGGGATTATCGATTCAGACGATCTCCCCCTGAATGTAAGCAGAGAAATACTGCAGCAGAACAAAATACTCACCAGTATACGCAGCGCCGCCGTTAAAAAGATCCTCAGTGAACTCAAAAAAATGGCTAAGCATAACATAAGTAAATATGAGAGTTTTTATAAAGAGTTCGGCAGGCCGATTAAGGAGGGTCTCTTCCAGGACTCAGCCAACAGGGATGCCCTGCTTGAGCTGGTGCGCTTCAAATCCACTTCCCAGGAGGGATTAACCAGCCTTAACAGCTATAAAGAACGGATGTTAAGTGACCAGAAAGCGATCTATTACATAACCGGAGAGAATGAAGCTAATCTTAAAGCCTCCCCCCTGCTTGAGACATATAAGAAAAAGGGTATTGAGGTACTGATTATGGATGATGAGATTGATGAAATCGTTATCTCCGTTATTGACCGTTATAAGGATACTGAGCTGAAAGCGGTTAACCGAAGCGATTCTGCAGAAGACTTAAAAAGCGAAGAGGATAAAAAAGAAGAAAAAACCATAGCTCCTCTGGTAAAGAGAATTTCCAGGGTTTTAAAGGATGAGGTAAAAGAGGTAAGGGCCAGTACAGCATTGATTGACTCTCCTTCCTGTATTTTGGCTGATGAAAAAGATCCCAGCTTTCAGATGCAGCAAATCTTTAAAGCCATGGGACAGAAGGAAATCCCTGAGACCAAGCCTATACTGGAAGTGAACCCCAACCATGAGATTATAAAGAAGATGGGGGATATTAAGGATGAAGAGTTATTTGGCGATATCAGCCGCCTGCTTTATGAACAGGCTCTCCTTGTTGAGGGAATTGAGGTAAAAAATCCGGCGCAAATGGTCAGCAGACTCAATAGAATGATAAACCTGGCTTTGTAAAAACAGCGGATTTGCCCATTCGCCGGTAATTTGCTCTTGACCAGAGAATGGCAGCTCCTGTATATTTTTAAAGCGACCAAATGCCGGAGTGGTGGAATTTGGTAGACACAGAGGACTTAAAATCCTCTGGCTCGCAAGGGCCGTACCGGTTCAATTCCGGTCTCCGGTAATATATCTTTATTGATAAAGTACTTAGCGTTTAAAGGCGTTTAAAGCTTCCGGCAGTGGGTGATAAAATCACTTGCAAAATCGTGCAAAAGCTGGATAAAGGTAGATAAATGATCTTGTAGAAAGGGATTGATAGTGCTGAGGTCTGTTTGTAGAGCCACGATATCGACTTATCGAGGAGCTTGATGAGTTCCTTGCCGGTTGATTATTGCGATGCTGGGGAACCGGCTGGATTTTGTATGTTCATTATCAGACATGAGAAACCTCCTGTAGATTGCCGGATAAACTACCGACCCCATCTTTTAATCCAAGCAGGCGTTGAACATCGGGCAGGAAGCGCTTTCGAAGTCGATTTAGATCATCAAAAAGCTCGATATATTCCATGGAACAGGTTCCGGAACCTTCGGAATAAGAGCCGGTGCGAGGGACTGGGGACTCGGTTGTTGCAGGATAAAGCAGGTAAGATTCCTTGCTGTCAAAGACTCTGTTATAAGCGAACATCTGCTTGAGATCCGAATCTGCGGGTGTGTTGTTAAGCGGAGTCTTCCATTTGGTATCGATCATAATGCGTCGCCCTTCATGCTCGAAAATGATGTCCGGGCGTATGAAGCGTTTCTCCCAGAATAACTTTGACCGCTGACCCTGTACTTTTAAACCAGGGATCTCGTGCTCTGTACGCTTGAATAGCACATATGTAAACGTTTCAAAGAGCTCGTTCATATTGAATAGAATTGCTATCACGGTTTCTGCTCCCGCCGATAAGGAGGGGGCCAGTCCTTCGATGATCAATCGTGCAATTGATACTGCATCAAGGTAGTGATCGGTAGAGCGACTGTGGACGACCTGTCGAAGATCTGTTGATGTGATTTCTCGCATGGTTATGTGGTCCAGACCCAGAAGTAGCCGTTTTGCCGTTGCGGCGGTTAAAGGTACGCGAGCGAAGCGTGACACAATGTCGACTGCTCGCTTTAGTACCTGATTGATAAGAATGTTGGGGCTGTATGTCAGGTACCGGCAATAACTCCGTTCACGATGGATGTGATTCCGCTTGGAATGCTCCCCGAAGACTATCTTGCCGCGGACCATCCCCAGATTGGTCTCTTCGTGAATGTAACCCTTCGACAGACCGCTTTTGAGGATTTCATCCACCCGTGCAATGAACTCGCTGAAGAGTACGTCCAAAAGAGAGTGATGTATTGTCCGTAGGGAAGCATCACCTGCTGAATGGGAGCGTACGATCCCAGCCACCGCAAGCATATCTAACAGGGCGTTTCGCCATTTATCGCGTGCAGTTGCTTCCGCCTCGAACCGTCCTATCTTCGGCAGAATTTCTATTACCAGGTCTCTGACCTGCAGAACCCCAACGTATTCAGTGAACTTGACGTTGTTGTGTCCGACCTGAATCACCTCTCGATTCTGAGTACTGCACCAACGATCGAGTAGTGCGAGGTGTTCATGACAGAAGTTTACCCCGTCCACCCGGAGTCGGTAGTGTTCAAATACGGTCAGACGTTTCTCAAGCCTCATACACTGCTCTAAAGTCGTCCCGCCCCCACTTTTCAGTATCTGTGATGCGGTAGACCTTCCTGTCCTCGTATTCCGAGTAGGTATCGGATTCGAATGCCGCAAAAGTGCTTTTCTGAACCTCTGTCGTCACAAAGCGGGCACCAAGCACCAAACCGATCCGGGACCAGTCGCCATAGAAGTACTCCTGCATTAACGGGATCACTTGATTGGCAAAGATTGCGCGGAGCTCTCCTACCACGTTATCATCAGTCACATTGATGAAGTACGCGTGTCCGATCCGATGATCCCGGTCCGTCAAACGTTCGAGTCGAGAGTTGATTGTACCGAGAAGCAGTCTCAGGTTGATGCCGCCCACGTCTTCGGGCAACAAACTCGGATCGGGCTCCATTTCCACAAACGCGAATCTCCGCCGCAAAGCCGTGTCCAGCGCCTCGACACTCCTATCTGCGGTGTTCATTGTTCCGATGATATAGAGGTTGTTTGGCACTCCGAATTCCAGGCGTGAATACGGTAGTGTCACCGTCAATGCATTCTGCGCGCGTAGCCGTTTGTCTTCTTCAATCAGTGTGATGAGCTCGCCAAAGACCGACGATACGTTCGCTCGGTTTATCTCATCGATGAACAATGCGTAGTTGTGGTTAGGATCTTGCCATGCACGTTCAGCGATGCTGCGAAAGACTCCAGCCTTGATTGTGTATGTTAGTTCTTCCTGCATCTCCGGCCGAATGCCTTCAACGAATTCCTCGTATGAATATGATTGGTGGAAAGTAATGAACTCAAAACGTCGTATTTCGACGTCCTTATCAGCTTCGGAGTGCATCTTGTCCAGGATCTCACGCAGCTCAGGTACTGCCAAATCGACGTGTTCCTCCACCACGCGCCATCGAGAATCGGTTTCCTTGTAGAAGAAGAGCGGCTCGGCGCGCCTTGAGTATTTGACGTTCTCACAGCCGTCCACTGTGTGTTGTTGCAGCATCGCCCAAAGCATTGCCCGGACGTTCTGTTGGTGGGAGACAGCATCTTTTGCCCGAATCAGCGGATGAGTCCTCAACGCTGGTACGGAGGATAACCCGCTATCGAGAAGCGCGGCGCCTACAATCTGCCACCAGGAGTATGATCTGGCGATCGACAGATATCGTACCTCGCTCGCCGAGGGACTCATGGTCTCGGAGAAGTGTTTGAAGAGCTCGTTCCGGAGATAATATGTTTTGCCAGTTCCCGGAGGTCCATAATAGATTACATTCTTGGACGGTAATTCTATGGGCGTGGTACCAACTGCCGAAGGTTGCTCCATCCGGCGTAGGAGGTCGTTTTGGACGGATAGCTTACCACTGGCAGTCTGAATGATAAAGTCAGCCGTGAGGAATGTGAACTCCGGATCTGACAAGTCGTTGCCCTTCAACCATTCCTCGTAGGCGGATTTGAGCTCCGTTATAGCGAGTAGGTATTCCCGAAGCTCCTTGGCCATATTAAGGTACCAGTGATACTTCTCAGCGGGATCCCAGGTCATTGATATCATGTCTGTCTGCGTCCACTCAGCCACCTTCTTAGCCTGAGTGTATTTGTAGGTAAAGAAATGCTCGGGGTATCGGAAGGCAAGGTAGAAGGAGATTGCCCGCATGTCCTTGTGATAATGCTGACCCAGCTTCTTCTCCCGGTCTTCCTGCGCATTCAGGAATGAAAGAAAATCTTCGCATCCCTTCAGGAAGCTATGAATGCGATCCGCAAGATTGATCTCTTGGTCAAAGAGGGTGCGGAACATCTCTCGTACCTTATCCTGATCGATTTCGGCAAACTCCATGATCATTCGTTTGGGGTAGTAGTTCATTGATGCCCACAGATTGTCGCTTTCAGCCTGCAGGCTGGAGTCGAACATCGACCGGAAATCGGTGGCCTCGATATCCCAATTCTGCTGGAAGTTCTTCAATGCCTGCCATTTGTAGATTTCGTCAGTGTTTCCTTCCCGCAAGACTCGGGTGTACTCAGGGATGAGGGGTTCCAATATTGTCGTCTTCACCGCCGTGGCCTCCTTTTCACATCATCATGATTTTCCTTCGAACGCATACGGTCATTGATTACGGCTGCCAAGGGTTAATCAACGCCAAACCGGTATTCTCGAAGTCCTTGGTATTCCTTGTAGCCAGTTCGCTGCCGGATACGCGGCAGATCGCGGCGATCTGTGCATCAGGCATAGAAATTGGCTTACCGATCCTGTCGCGCTGGAGCACGATATCCGCGTACTCTATCGCAGCGAGTTGGTCAAATGAATAGATCCGACCGGTAAAATACTCCTCGAACATCGTCGTAGCCGCTTCGAGCAATCGGTGCTTTCTCTTTCCTTCAGGTAGCGCTCCAATACCGTAGAGGATCTCGGCAACCGAGATCGCCGTGATGCCGACCTCCCTGCGCTGAAACCCGTTGATCCATTCCAATACGCCGGTGTGCGGTTCGGGGCGCATAAGCTCGGACAAAACATTGGTATCCACCACCATCATTCGAGATTGTCCGGCTTTCGAACGTGCTGATTACGATTCGCTGGAGGAAGCTCTACACCTCCCGCAGCCATGAAACGTTCGTGAATCAGTGTACCAAGGCCACACTCTTCACCGGCATCCTCCACTGCATTGCGAAGGATCACGCGGGCCTCCTCTTCCATCGAGCGGTCGTGGGAAGCCGCCCGCTTCCGCAATCGGGCCTTTATCGAGTCGTCGAGGTTTCGAATAGTGATTGTAGCCATTGTGCACCCCCAAATGCAATCGTTGATATCAATGCTTTCATTGTAGGCTGAAAGAGAGCTCCGGTCAAGATATGAGGTTGATAGCGTTCAGGAAAAGTGGTGTGACGAAAATCTGTGGAATATTAACCTAATTTATAACTCTCGGGGATGAACTTGTTAGATCAATCTTGTGGTCGGGGCGAAAAAGCCAGCCAAGGGCATCATTAAATATCCGGGAAAGCAGCAGCACCTCAACATTTTTCTGCGAACGCTCCAGTTTTTTCTGAAAATTTTTCTCTGTATAACGCTTCTTCAGATATTCACAACCCGCCGATATAACGGCTGCAACTGCCGCATCATTTTTTGAAAAGGAATCCAACAAGTAAAGTGTAAGCAGCAGCAGGAGATGATCCTTCTTACTCGCCGCCTGGGCCATAAGGATCTCTTTCGCCTCGCTGAATTTATGCTGCTGCATCAAGCTGAAAGCATAATTCCACTCTACCCACCCTCTGCGGTGTACTTTAGGCGCTGTAATAAGTCTGCTGAAATAAGTCTCCGCCTCTCCGGGAGGCCTTTTCAGGAGGTAAGGTATACCAAAATGAATTGCATAACGATTTATTAAAAGAGGCTTTTTTTCAGCAACCCGGGCCTCAAGGCTTGCAATTTTCTCTATAGCTGACGAGAGCAGGTAAGCATTGATTAACATTTTAATATAACTGCCTCGAACGCGGTTCCTGGTAAATATTTCTTCTTCCAGAAACTTTATTAACTGAGGCCAGTTTTCCGCTTCCAGAAGATTAAAGAGCTTCCAGTTGCTTAAAAAGTAGGAATTTATAATAATAAGAGTAAAGACAAAGAGCATAGCCGGAATAAGATTCTGCTTAAGGCTTAGGGAAAAATACTCCTGCCCCAGCATTAAAAGAGGCATAAAAAAGATGAAGGTAAAGGAAAAAACAATAACCAGGTTAAATACTATAAAAATAACTTTAAATTTCATAAAGTACTCCTATAATTAAGATAGAAGTCTATTAGATTAATGATTACGGGTCAATTGGAGGTCGGAATAAATGGATACCGTGCAGACATCAAGCCTGAGGGCAAATGCTTATTTTGATGAACCGATATACCTGGCTGAAGGATATATTATCCTCTCGCCGGATACGCCCATAAGCGTTGAGCTCGTCAATCGCCTTAAGGCCTGGGATTTTAATACCCTATTTTCAGATGGTAAACTTCAAGAGGCTCCCGCATCCACAGCTTATGAAACAGAAACCGAAGGCAGCGGCGCTACTGCTGTTCTGGATCGAGACATCAAAGAAAAAGAAAAATCAGAAATTTCCAAAAAATTCTATTTCACAATTTTAAGCTATATCACCGACCAATTCAAGATTTTCAGGCAGAGTAATAAACTTGATATGGCAGGAATTAATCAGAAGGTCAAAGATATTATCCATATTATAAAAGAAAACAGAGATTCCCTGCTCAGCCTTCAGGATTTTAACTATCCCCAGGATAACTACCTCCCTGCTCATTGCCTCAATACTACCCTGCTCTCTCTGGCAATTGGTGAGGTATTAAAATTACCTCCCTTTAAAATGATTGAACTGGGACAGGCTGCTTTACTGCACGATATCGGCATGGTGAAGATCCCGGAAATAATATATCTCAATGCCAAACAATTGAGCCCCCAGGAGCAAAAAATGATTAAAGCGCACACTGTTCTGGGTTATAAAATCCTTAAAAGCTTTTCTCTGACAGAAGAAATAGCTCTTGCCGCTCTTCAGCACCATGAACGAATGAATGGCACAGGCTACCCGCAAAATTTGAGCGGCGATAAGATATCACTCTATTCCAAAATTATCGCCCTGACCTGTTCCTATGAGTCTATGGTTACTCACCGGGCCTATAGAGAGAGCAGGGATGCTCATACGGCACTGCTGGAGATGATAAAAAGCAGCCGCACCTTTTACGATGAAAGCGTAATCCGGGTTCTAATTTATTGCCTGTCCCTGTACCCGCTTGGAAGCCTGGTACGTCTTTCAACCAATGCAGTGGCCAAGGTTACTAAAACCAATCCCGGCAATCCCAAATTCCCCGTAGTACGAATAATTTTTGATGAAAAAGGCAATAAAGTCTCTGAATATTTGATTGTTCAAACCTCGGCGGAAAAGGGTATTACTATTCAGAAGAGCCTCTCCAGCCAGGAGATCGCAGCCTTAGGCTGACCCAATGACGGTAAACATAACTTTTCCTTCAGGAGTAAGAAAAAGATTCCCCACCGGCACTCCGGTTCAAAATATCATAGCAGACAGCGGCTTTTCAAATAAGCCCTATCCTCTGGTTGCTGTGAAGGTCAATAATGATATTGCCAGCCTTACCTATCGACTTGAAGTAAACTCCCGCTTAACGCCGGTATTCTTAAATTCCCGTGAGGGGGCCAATATCTACCGTCGCTCCCTATGCTTCCTGCTTACAATAGCAGCCAGAGAGCTCTTCCCCAAACAGAGACTGGTAATCGGTCACTCTTTAGGCAATGGTTATTTCTACTATTTTGTAGGTAAAAATGAGGTTCAGAGCAGCGAACTGAAGCTGTTAAAGGAAAAAATGGCTGAAATTGTAGAGGCTGACCTGCCTATTATACGCCGGGTTATTTTCTATAAAGAAGCGGTCGCTTTCTTTAAAAGAAACAACCAGCCGGATACCAGTCTGCTTCTTCAGCACCAGAATGAACCGAAGATCCCGGTGTATGAGTGCGGCTCCTTCCTTGACCTGGCTCACGCGCCTCTGGCCCCCCGCACCGGAATATTGAAAATCTTTGAGATCAGAAAATACGCCTCGGGGTTCTTGCTGCGGTATCCTGACCATGACCGGCCTGATCACATTACTGCTTTCCGGGATAACCCGACACTATTCAGCATCTACAGAGAATATAAAAACTGGGGCAGTATCCTGAAAATAAATTGTGTGGGTTCACTAAATACACTGATAAGCAAGGGTGAAATAAGACAATTCATCCAGGTTGCGGAAGCGCTGCATGATAAAAAAATTGCCCGGATTGCCGACCAGATTTGTGAAAAGAAGGAATTTATCAGATTGATACTTATTGCCGGACCCTCTTCCTCAGGTAAGACAACCTTCTCTAAAAAACTGGCTATACAATTGAAGGTCCTGGGAAGGAATCCTGTTGCCATATCACTGGATAATTATTTTGTTTCACGTGAATTGACACCACGGAATCAGGATGGCAATTACGATTTCGAGGCTTTGGAGGCCATCGATATCGAATTGTTAAATAACCACCTGCTGAAGCTCTTTAATGGTGAAGAGGTATCCATGCCTGTTTTTAATTTTCATACAGGCAGACGCCGTTCAAGGGGCGTACAAATGAAGCTTCCCCAACGCTCAGTGCTGATCCTGGAGGGAATCCACGCTTTAAATGACCGGCTGACCCCATTAATCAGCAGAGAGAATAAGTATAAAATATACGTCTCTGCTCTAACCCAGCTAAACCTTGACGATCATAACAGAATACCCACCACTGACAACCGGCTGGTGCGGCGTTTAGTCCGGGATCATCAATTCAGGGGTCATTCAGCTTTAGATACATTCTCCATGTGGGAATCGGTGCAGAGGGGTGAGGCACGCAATATTTTCCCTTTTCAGGATTCAGCGGATTCAGTTTTCAACTCAGCCCTGGATTATGAACTTGCCGTGCTTAATGTGCTGGCTGAACCCCTGCTTATAAACGTAAAGCCGGATTCTCCCTATTTTCATGAAGCCCGCCGTTTATCTTCATTCTTGAGCAATTTTAAACATATTCCCATTAAATTGGTGCCTGAATATTCTATATTAAGAGAATTCATAGGAGAGAGCAGTTTTAAATACTGACCGGAAATTTTTCAGGTCTTCACACCGCCAAGTCTTTCCAGCAGCATCTCTTTGAAATCTTCGCCGGGATTTAAAAACATAAGCCCATATCCGCAGTCCAGGACCTCACCTTCTTCTCCAAAAACCCTGGCCGAGCGCACAACTTTGGCTTTTCCCTCATAATATTTTTCACCCTTATCGTCAACCAGGATCTCAATTTCTTCACCAAGGTCAAAAAGATTTAATTTTTCAGTAGAAATAAACAGGCCACCTCTGGAGAGATCCCTGCTGCAGAACTCCATAATGGCCTGACCGCCTGCGGGTTTCGTTTTCCGAACAATTGTGGTAACAGCCATTTTTTTTCTCTCATTATCTCTTTTTTCTTCCATACCCGATCCTTCGCTTTTTCATTATTATAGAATTTAAACAAAAAAATTGTCAAATCATTTAAAACAGCATTAGAAATTGACAGATCATTATGGTATACTATAATAAGAATCGAGACCAAGAACCGGAGGGACAAAATGAAAAAGTTCTCATTATACATAATAATAATATCAGTTTTGATCACCCAGGCAAGCTGGGCGCAGTTTTATCAAGAGTTGGCTTCTGATCAGAGGGAAGAGCTGGCCGAGGCTTACTACCTGGTAGGCACCGAATACCTGAAAGTGGATATACCTGGTAAGGGCGCTGAGTTCAAGAGCATGGCCTATAATATTAATCCACGCCTGCAGCCGGAAAAGATCAAAGAGCGGGCTTTACCGCAGGCCGCTGAACTTATTCTTAGCAGAGAAGGTTTTTTTATAGGGGAAAAACCTGAAAGCTTGCTGCGCTCCAAGTTCAAGCGCCTTGTGGGGTCATTCTTAGCGGCGGATATTACCTCAATCCTGGAATTCGTCAGGGGTTCTCTATATATCAACAAACTGCAGGCCGAAGCCACCAGGCAGGAAATTGCCGGAGCGTTAACAGATTTTTTTGCTGCTGTCTCAATGAAAGGTCTGGCTCTATCCCAGCTTTACGATTTCAACTCCATTACCTTTAATTGGTATGAGCACGATAATAGAGACAGGTGGGGGGAAACCTGCCTGCTCACTGTTCAGAGCAGGGGAGATTTTTCTGATTATACCTGCCTGTGGGAGAGTGAACAGGGCTTTCTTTTCAGCAAGGTCGGCGGTAAATGGCACATTATCTCTATAGGTAAAGAAATTCCGCCTGTGAGCTGGAGGCCGCAGGATGTAACCAGCCGTGTCATTACCCCGGATGAAAGCGCCGACCAGAGCAGGGTTCAGGTAAAAACCGCCTTTATGGAGTGTGTTTCCTTCTTTCTTGATAAGGACATCCGCAGCGCCACCGAATATCTCCATGACCAGATAAAAATTCTCAGGCTGAATACCACCCTCTCCAAAGAAGAGATGATCTCTACCTTCCAGGGATATTATGAGAACAGTGATTTCACCGGTGTTAACCTTCAGGATGTCATAAATCAGGAAAGCATCTTTGTAGAGATTTCCGAGCGTTTCAATAGTGAAATCCCCGGGCAGGTTTACTTGCTGACGGTAAAAACCCGCCTGGACCTATCTGATCAAATTCCATTCTGGACACGTTTCCAGGAATATTTTTTCACTCAGGAACCGGTTAAACGCGGCGGCTGGAAAATTTTCGCCATATTCTAATTTTTTAAAAATTATGCCAGGGCCGCTAGAAAATCTGAATTATCACTCCAGGGGCGCGAAATAGCCGCTTTCCGTTCTGCCGCTCCTGCGCAAAAGATTTACTAATGCTTCCATAGGAATATATTTACGGCCAAAATCAGAGGCTGAACGAGAGCGGTAACTCAAGGTATAGAGCGGAACCCGCCGTTTGATAACCTCATCAAGCAGCGAACCTATTCCCTCTGGTGAATAAAAATATGAACTTTTACCCCCTGTTTCCCGGGAAATGTAATCCAATTCCGCGCTTAGCTTATCCCTGCCCCAGTATATGGTGTATAAGGCAATTGAATTATTACGCAGATAACTTGTAACTTCGGTAAGTGAAAAATCCTGAAAAGATGAAGCAGGCAAAGAGCCTTCAGTCAGAAAAATAACCGCCCGCCGATTATGGCCCGGAATTAATTCAGAGGCTGCCCGATGCAAAGCAAGATCAAAGTTCCATTTGTCACCCGTCATTCCCCGGGCAGCTGCCTCTAAAAAATCTAACGGAGAAGCAGCGAAATCCGCTTCTAATTGCGGCTTTATGCCGGCACCAATTACCTTCACTCCACGCTCAAAAATACTGTGGATCTCTCCGGCCGCTGAACGGATCTCGGAAAGATATTTCTCCATTCCTGAATTCTTCTCGATCATCAAAGCCACTTCCATGGGCAATTCCTCATTTACCGAACCTATTAAAGCAGTTTCAGCTACTGGTTGATGAAATTCTGTTATGGAAAAATTATTTTCCCTGAGGCCGATAATCGGACTGCCCCGCCGGTCTTCAACAGTAAGGTTAACTACTATTTGCGGAAAATTTGTGGCATCAACATTCTCAACCTGAACAAACAGGCTCGAATATAAGGTAGAAATATCGGAAAGTATGAAAACCGTATTCATATCAAAATCGCATACATAAAGCTCACCATTGGAACTGTAAGCAAGACTGGTTAACTTGCCGGCGTATGATTCCAGATCACCTTGAGTTTTCCATATTTCTTTACCCAGATCGAACTCAACAATCCGATCACTATCCGCAATTATTATGGAATTTGACTTTTTACTGGCGAGGCCTTCCGGCCCCTTGAGCTGTCCGCTGCCGAGTGCGTCAATATAGTTGCCGCTTAGATCAAAAACCTCAATATTCTTATTTATCCTGTCGGCAACATATACCAGGCTATCCCGGATAACAATCCCGGTAGGGCCTTTAAGCAGGGAACCCGGAGTTTGTTTACCACCAAATGAGAGAATAAAATTGCCGTCAAGATCATACTTATTTACCCGCGAGTTTCCCCAATCCGTTACATATATATATCCCCGGTTGTCCGCAGCCAGATACTGCGGGCCGAGCAATTCACCGGCACCGGTGCCGGCCTGGCCGAAAACCTTGATCTTATCACCGGATAAATTGCATTTGGCAATGCGATTCCCGCCATATTCGCTGACAAAGATGAATTGCCCTTCTATTTCCAGAATATCAAAGGGGTGATCAAACCCTCTGATACCGCCGCGCCATATTTCCCGGATATCGCCGTTAATATCTACAACGACTATTTCATTAGTAGCAAAAGCTACAATAAAAACACTACCATCCTCCCTTATGCGCACCGAACTGGGGCGCCGTAAAGGATAATAAGATTCCAGATTAGCATCGATTCTCTGAACAATAATGAAATTTTCATCTGCCTTCAGCTCAGAAGCAAGACCCCTCCTGAGCTCAACAACGCTGGTTGTATCTCTGAGCAGGGAGTCCCCCCTGCCTGAATCTAAAATATAATGCCATTCATTCAGAGCAGCTTCTTCAAATCCCGATTTATAGAGAGTTTTACCCAGCCAGAGCCTGGGTAATATTTTTTCCGGTTTAAAACTGAGCGCTTTTTCAAAAGAGAGGATGGCATCGTTATAATAACCGCTATGGAAAGCGCGTACACCCCAGCGAAAGTTTTCATCTGACTTTACTAAAGCCATATCGATACTTTGAGCTGTGGCAAAAGGTATTAGACAAACTAGAATAATAATTGTAATGATATTTTTCACAGAGGTTATTATACCTCAATATAAGGTATTAGGCAAAGGTATCTACAGAATGATCCTGCTCATCTAAAGTTTTTACTGAACTTTTAACACCCAGGTAGAGAATCCTTTTTATCTGTTCCAATTCAATCAGCTGGTTCATCTGGGCCGCAGACTTTGCCGAAAAGGTTATGGTGGTCGAAGGAATGCTTTGCACTTCCATTTCTTTCTCCTTAATTCTCCTTAATCATTTTCGACCTTTTTAAAAAGAGACTGAAGGATTTTATAATTGGAACCGGGCCCGGCCATACCTCTCTTCAATTCCATGATTTACAGGATGAATCAGTATAGGCGAAAGGGAAATATCACCCATCTTAATAATCTGGTAATCACTTCCCTCCTCCATATTCGACCCGGGAGTTTCACCTCCCAAAAAACAATAGACCGAGCCATCAGGCGCCTCGAAATGAACTATTTCATCCCTGTAAATTCGCCTGGTGGGGAAGGTTAACCTGGGCTTCGATTCTGAAGAATGGTTATTGGGAAAATTTATATTCAGGAAGTGATCATCAGACCATAGAGAATAAATAAGTTCCAAATTTTTAGAAATAAAGCTTACCGGATAGTCAAAATTAAAGGGAGGTGTATAGGTACCCAGAGAAAGCGCTATGCCCGGTTTATTCATAAGAGCAGCCTGTCTTGCCGCTGCTGCCGTACCGGAATATACAATGTCCGTGCCCAGGTCCGGGCCCAGATTGATGCCGGATATTACCAGGTCGATATTCTCCCGAATAATGCCATTCAGTCCCAGTATAACACAATCCACAGGTGTGCCGGAGCAGACAAACTCCTGTTTACCCTTTTGTTTCAGCTTTGTCGGCCCATTAATGGTAATAGAATGGGAACTGCCGCTTCTATTACCATCCGGTGCGATTACCCAGATATCATGCTTTCGCTCTAAAGATTTTTTTAATAATTGCAGTCCGGGGCTGTCAAGGCCATCATCATTGGTTAATAACATTTTCATGGGTAAATTAAAGACTCGAATATATTATTTTCGCTCCGCCTCTGGGCTTGCATATGTATATTTCAGGTTTGAAGGAAAAAATTCTTTCATACTGTTCAATTCTTTCCTTATACAGCTGAATTGACCCTTCCTCAATAATGCTTACGGTGCAGCCGCCGAAACCCGCGCCGGTCATTCTTGAGCCGTAGACTCCTTCCGTTTCCCAGGCCCGCTTAACCAGCCAGTCAAGCTCGGGGCAGGTTACTTCATAGAGATCCCGTAAGCTCTCGTGTGAACGGTTCATTAATTTACCGAGAACGGAAAATTTATTTCGCTTCAGCGCTTTTTCAGCATCCAGAACACGCTGGTTTTCCTCAACCACATGGAGACACCTTTTGCGGGTAGATTCAGGAATTAAGCCCAGAGAGTCCCGAAGATCAGCCGCCGTATAATCCCTCAAAGCGGAGCCGTTTTTTCTTGTATTGAGTAAAGTAACACACTTTTCACACTCTTCTCGGCGTTGATTATATTCTGAATCAATCAGCGCCCGCGGTACGTTTGAATTGGTAATCATTATTTTAGCAGTAGCCAATTTTAGAGGAATTTGCTGGTATTCAAGGGTGCGGGTATCAATAAGCATCACATGCCCTTCCCGGGCTAAACAGGAAATAAATTGATCCATTATACCGCAGTGGACACCGACAAAACTCTCTTCTGCATCCCGCGCAACTACAGCCATTTCAAGTTCGGAAATATCCAGCTTAAATAACTCCCGTATAGCAAAGCCCGTTGCTATTTCCAATGCTGCTGAAGAAGAAAGCCCGGCGCTTACCGGCACATTACCCTTAACAGTTAAATTAATACCCCCAACTGTGTAGCCTTTCCTTAAGATTACATTGATCATTCCTTTAGGGTAATTTGCCCACCTGTCTTCTCTTTTATAACGCAGGTTGGGAATACTGGTTCGTTTCTTATCCTCAAAATCCACTGAATAAAATTTAAGATTCTGATCCTTTCTTGGTGATACGGCAACCATAACGGTAAAATCAATAGCCATGGGCAGTACAAAACCATCATTATAGTCAGTATGCTCACCTATAAGGTTCACTCGCCCTGGAGCTGAGGCAATAACCAGAGGTTTTTCTCCATAGATCTCTTCATGAGACCTAATAATATCTTCCATCCATATCTCCGCTTAGAAATAATCGCAATAGCAGTTTATAGTAATGGAAAAGGTAAAAGTATTCAATAAAAAGGTTAATTTGTGTCGAAAAGAAAATATATGGAATCTTACCTGCCGTATGGTGAAGAAATAATATTTCCAGCCGGCACAGTTATCTATAAAGCCGGAGATCCAAATGAGAATAAACCAATATTTTTCATTACTGCCGGACTGATTAAAATTGAGATCACTCTGGCCGGCGGCGCAAAGTTCCCCATATACCTGCACCCGGATTCAATCTTCGGACTGGTGGAGCCATTAGCGGAATGTAACCGGTTGACTTCAGCATTTGCCATGGAAACATCCATACTCTATAGTTGGGATCTGGAAAATTTTGAGCTTGCTTCCGGGGTTTCCTGGGAACTGGCCCTGGCTTCAATAACCGGATTAACCCGGTTGCTTCGCATTTTAAACGCTGAATTCGGAGAAAAAATCGGTCTTATAAAAAGGTAAGAAATAATGCAGGCAAAAGAATACAATGACATCATGAAGATTGCCTTTCAGGCTGAAGAGGCTATCGATGAGCATGTTAAAGAAAAATTCGGAAGAGAATTTCCTGATAAAACAATCCTGATCAAGGAAGGTGAGACCAAACAGGAAATATACTGGCTCCTTTCCGGAGAGGTTTATATAACCCGAAAAATGGGGAAAAAGTACAAAGTTCTGGCAACTCTGGGCAGCGGTGAATTGATAGGCGAGATGAGCTTTTTCGACCGCTCGGTTCGTTCAGCTACAGTGATTACCAAGGGGCCGGTTAAAGCGCTTGTATTTTCTAAAGAGAATTTTGCCGATATTTTCTCAGCCAGCCCTCAATGGACCAAACGCTTTCTAATTTCTCTTTCCTGTCGCATCCGCCTGATGGCAGAAAAATTAATCACACTGCAGTGAATATCCGCTACAGAAAGATTTTCTTGATGAATGCTCTTTTCAAGGAAAAATTAAGAAGTCTATTCTAACCGCTCTGGTTACTCGTTTATATTATATCTCTTCTTAAAGCGTTCTACCCGCCCGGCTGTATCAACCAGCTTCTGTTTACCGGTAAAGAATGGATGACAGTTGGAACATATTTCCGTATCTATTTTTTTTACCGTAGAACGTGTTTCTATAATATTTCCACATACACAGGTTATGGTTGTTTCCGCATATTTAGGATGAATACCTTTTTTCAATCTATTACCCCCTAAGCATCAACTTCATTCGGCTTCGCCTCAGCTTTCCACCACCGATGAAGTATTCATTGACTTCATGAAAGCCTCATTATTCTTGGTTTTCAGCATTCTGTCAATCAGCAGCTCAATAATTTCCACATCATCCATGGGATTAATTACCTTGCGCAGGACCCACATCTTGCTTAATTCTTCTTCCGTTAAGAGAAGCTCCTCTTTCCGGGTACCTGATCTCTTGATATTGATTGCCGGATAGAGCCTGCGATCAGAAAGTCTCCGGTCCAGATTGATCTCCATATTACCCGTACCTTTGAACTCCTCAAAAATGACTTCATCCATACGGCTGCCCGTTTCAATTAGCGCAGTGGCAATAATAGTAAGGCTCCCTCCCTCTTCAATGTTACGGGCTGCTCCGAAAAAGCGCTTGGGCTTGTGCAGAGCATTCGAGTCAACACCACCAGACAGTATTTTACCGGAAGTCGGTACGGTTTGATTATAAGCGCGGGCCAGACGGGTAATTGAATCTAAGAGTATTACCACATCTTTCTTATGCTCTACCAGGCGCTTTGCCTTTTCGATAACCATCTCTGCTACCTGTACATGTCTGGTTGCCTGCTCATCAAAGGTCGAAGATACTACCTCTCCCTTAACATTACGCTGCATATCCGTGACTTCTTCAGGACGTTCATCGATTAAAAGCACAATTACGAATATCTCCGGATGATTTTTAGTAATGGCATTGGCAATCTGCTGCAAAATTATCGTTTTACCTGTTCTCGGCGGCGAAACAATAAGCCCCCTTTGACCCTTGCCAATAGGAGAGAAGAGATTAATCATCCTGGTAGAGAGGGGTTTAGTTGATATTTCCAGATTAATCATCTGGTCAGGATAGAGCGGTGTCAGGTTATCAAAGGGAATTCGGGTCTGGGCTATTACCGGATCATCAAGGTTTACACTCTCAACCCGAAGCATGGCAAAAAACCGCTCACCATCTTTGGGGGGCCTGATCTGCCCGGAAACTGTATCACCGGTTTTTAGATTAAACAGCCGGATCTGCGAAGGTGAAATATAGATATCATCAGGACCGGGAAGATAGCTGTAATGGGGAGAGCGGAGAAAACCATAACCATCCGGAAGGGTTTCAAGAGCTCCATAGGCATATATCTGGCCGCCCTGTTCTGTATGGAGCTTCAGTATATTGAAAATAAGCTCCTGCTTTTTCATAGATATCAGAGCTTCTTGACTGATACCTTTTTCTACGGCCAGAGTACGTAATTCGGGCATATTCATGCGGATCAGATCGTTGATACGCAGTTTTTCCAGCTCTTCAGAAATATTTCGATGCTTGTTGACTTTACCAGAGTTATGTAAACCCCGTCTATCTTTATTACCCCGGTTTCCTCTCCTGATATTTGACGGCGCAGTGGTATTAGCAGCAGCCTCAGAAACAAATTCACTCGATTCCATACCTTTACCAACTGCAGATTCCGCTATTGTATCTTGAGAAACAGAAGGGCGTGGTTTAGAATTAATCCTATCATTTGCAGTTTCCGTCTCTTTTTGCGGCTGCGGTCCACTTTCCGGCTCACTCAATGACGGATCGGGTTCCTTAATAAGCTCAACCCGGATCTTTTTTTTCCGCCCTTTTTTATTATTTTTCTCAATTCCTGGAGCTTCAGCAAGGCCGGCGTATTCCTCTCCAGGAACTCCAGGAGGGAAAAGCGGAGCTTCATCTACTGATGGACTCTCTTCAACCTGCTGTGAGGGAATAACATTCTCATCATTCCCGGATGATACCAGCTCAAATTCATTCTGCATACCATGCAGAGATTCGTCTCTACCTTCACCATTGCCTGAGTTCTTTTTCTTTCGGATTATTACCATCTAACTCCCCGTAAACTAACTTCACATATTCTTTCGGGATTGAATTTATTATTCGGATATTATTCGGTTAGCAGAATCTTTAGTAACTATTATATTAATAAACATTGAAATTGTCAAGTCAAACCCAGCGCAGATTACATCCGCAACCGAAGTTCCTAAAGTAAAAGTCCAACATAATATATTCGGGCGCTGGACTTGATTATTTTTTGCGCTGAAGGCGCAAAATTTCAAAGGTAATAGCATGGCTATCTAGAATTTTCCTCTAAACATAGTGATTTCATCCTTTCAGTTCGCTTTCAGCTAACAGAAAAGCTGCTACTGCTGTTTTCCTCCGTATTTGATCCCGGGATCCGTGAAACTGAAACAGCCGGCATAGCGGTTTTCTATCTCCCCATTTAAAAGAAATCCACACGGTACCAACCGGTTTTTGCGCGGTTCCCCCTCCGGGTCCGGCAATTCCGGTCACTGCCAACCCTACATCAGCCTGGCAATGCTTCAGTATTGCTTCTGTCATCGCAGCCGCTGTTTCTGATGATACTGCACCATATTCTGCCACCAGCCTGTTGTCAATGCCCAAAAGATCAATCTTAGCCTGGATTGAATAGGCCGTTACCCCCCCCCAAAAAATATCGGAGCTTCCGGGTAGATCAGTAAGCCATTTTCCCAGCAAACCGCCGGTACACGATTCTGCAAGAGCTATCTTAAGACCCTGTGACCGCAGGGCACGGGAAAGGAGCTGCGCAGGTTCAACATCCCCCCTCCTTATATAGAGAGAACCGAAAGATTCCTGCAGGCAGGAGAAGACAGCTTTCCGCTCTTCCTCACTACCTCCGCGAAGGTAAAAAGCAATTCGATCATCAGTCACCCTGGTTCCCCACGTAACACTTCTGCCGGGGCATTTCTGCAATTCTTCTTCAAGCCTGGATTCAGGTATTAGCATGGCTGTTCCGGTTAGAACCTGCTCCACCGTTAAAGAGAAGAGATTCTCTATCAACCTTTCCACTCCGGATGTGTACATTGCCTCCAATTCTCCCGGCGGGCCCGGTAAGGCAATAATCAGGCTTTTATTGATCCTCCCATAAAACCCTGGCGCCGAACCTACCGGGTTTTTCAGTATCTTAAAACCTTGGGGAATATAAGCCTGCTTCCTGTTTGTTTCCGCAATTTTTTGCCCTGAGTAACGTTTCTTTAAATCCTCCCAGATAGATTGTTGAAAAACAAGTTCAGTGCCTGCAGCTTCAGCTATTGCTTCCCTGGTCAGATCATCTGATGTCGGCCCCAAACCGCCGGTGACTATTATCAAGGAGCACTCTTCAGCAGCCCGACCCAGCTCAGCTTTAAAAACACCTAGAATATCCGGAATTTGAATTCCACGAATAACCATAAAACCCAGCCTGTTGAGACAGGAACTTAGATATTGGAGATGGCTGTTAAGAATGATGCCCTCGGTAAGCTCAGTGCCTACCGAAAGAACAATTGCCCTGGGTTTGTTGTTAGACACTCTGCGTTGTTTTTTTTATCTTCTGCACTCCGGCTGAAAAAACATCGATAGCATCGGAATTCTTAATCATTTCACATTTCCCGTCGAAAACCACACCGTCGGCTATTTTCAACTTAGCTGTTCGAATATTTCCAAATACCTGCCCTGTGCTGAGCATTTCCAGCTTCTCTGCAGCTTCAATATTACCCCTGACTACTCCCCCGATTACAATAGAGCCTACTCGTATATCCGCCTTTACTACCGCTCCATTCTCAATAAAGAGATAACCGGATGAAATAATTTCACCTTCAAAATTACCGTCAATTTTCAGGGAATCCTTAAATTTTAGTGTTCCGTCAAAGTTTGTTTCTCTACCTAAAGTTGTAGCGGTCTTTTCAAAACCTTTGTGATCATTATTCTTAGACATAATCACCTTATTTTGTTGTCATTACAAATACACCATCCCAATCATCGGCAGGCGGATTGGAAATGTAATGTTTGCAACGCGCATAATATACCTTTGAAGGTCCATCCGTTGGATCTATTTTTAATGCTTTTGCAAAAAAATCCCTTGCTTCAGCGAACTTCATCAGTTTATAGCATTTGCGCCCTTCGCCAAACAGCTCTAAGACCTTCTTCTTGGTTTCAGTAATCACTTTTTATTCTCCGTTCAGTTTTTGATTACGCTTTTTCCAATTTCTAAGGTGCTTCCGCAGTTTCTTTTCCAGATCCTCTACAGTCAGATCACCACGCTTCAACTTATCTTCCTTGGTTTGAAGTTCATTTATCTCATCTTCAAGCCCCCGCAGAGTCGCCAAAATTTCCTGGCTCTCTTTCTTTGTTAATTCTATAAATTTTACTGTTTCATCACAATTAGCGGGGTCCAGATTTTTTGCTGCTTCCAGCAATTTAGTCACCGGTTTATTAATATGTTTGGTAAAAAAGATCAGAGAATTATTCAAAGACTCAACTACCGCAATCCGGCGTTCCCTGCGGGAGATTTCACGTGACAGATCTCTATTGCGTAGCACGGCCCGAATCCGGGCCAGTACTTCTGAAAAGTTAAATGGTTTGGTAATATAATCATCAACTCCCAGCTCGAGACCATCAATTTTATCCTGAACCTCATCCATTGCAGAAAACATAATGATCGGAAGCTGACGGTATTTGCGAAATTCTTTATCCTGTTTTAGCTTCTTGGCCACTTCCCAGCCTGTCAGCTTGGGCATGATATTATCTAAAATAAGCAGATCGGGATCGGTTTCCACCACCTTTACCAGTGCTTCTTCCCCATCAGCTGCCTTCTCTACAATAAACCCCAACTTGCTGAGCATAACATCAAAAAATTCCAGATTAATAGGCTCATCATCGACAATCAGTATTTTACCTTTTAATTTCATACCTTTTTCCCTCTGAAATTGCTTGCATCCATTCTCCTAAACTTATCTGCTCTTGTCAAGCAATGATATGCGTACTCTCATGATCGCAGTCTTAATAACAATTGCCTGAAGAATGCGAAAGCTGTTCCCAGCAGGGATAATAATAGACATAGCCAGCCAAACCAGTCACCCCAACGGGTATAAAGTGTTGTCCGGTCTCTGTACACCGGAACCTCTCCTGTCATATATCCTTCAACAAAGGGGGGGAACTTTTTCAGTATTTTACCATTCGGATCAATAATAGCAGTAATTCCGCCATTGGTGGCGCGAACTACCGATCTTTTATTTTCAACAGCTCGTAACACTCCCATGCCCATATGCTGCATTTCAGCTGCTACCGATTTGGACCACGAGTCATTGGTCATGTTCACCAGCACATCTGTTCCCTCACGGATAAAATTACGGCAGAGATAGCCAAAGGTATCCTCAAAACAGATAGGTGTAGAAAACTTTACCCCATTACTTTCAAATACTGTATATTCCCTGCCCTTCTCCCAGAAATGAGTATCCGCATTGCGCAGCCATCTATATACTCCGGGCAAAGTCTGCTTATAGGGAAAGTATTCTGTAAAGGGTACCAGATGAACTTTCCGGTAGGTTTCGATGATCTTGCCATCTCTAAAAAGAATGGCAGCATTATAATCCACCCTCTTTTCCTCTCCCGTCTCGGTACGGACTAACTGTCCATCGTCATTACCGATCACAAAGGAAAGTTCCTGCTTTTCCAGAAAACCGCGCAATCTCTTCACCAGAATATAGGATGTTTGGTCTGTCCGGTAGCGCGTATGCCAGTCAATACCGGGTACAAATGATGTTTCCGACCAGATAATAATGTCAGGCTCCTCGCTCAATGCCTCACTGCTTAAGCGTATAAGTATATCCAGTGACTTCTCATAAGCGGCCACCCCACCTTTCCACGGATCAACATTCTGCTGAATTAGAGCAACTTTCCAGGGTTGACAATTATCAGTATCCGCCCTGGTGAATAGGCCGGAGAGAATGATAACGATGAAAAAAATAAGGTAGACTGCAACAGGCAGCCGGTACTCTCTTATGCCTTTTAAAGATACCTGACCTTTTAAAAAGTGGCCAATAAGAGCGGAAGGAAAGACAACCATTAAGGAGACTCCCCATACACCGGTAATTGAGGCGAATGCAATTAAAGGAAGAAAAAGATATTGTGAATAACCCAGATTACCGTAGGCATAGGCCAAAAAACCCTGGGTTTTCAAAAATTCATAAGCAACCCATAGCAGGCTTTGGAGGATATATCCTGACCGGGGAAAAAAGGAATCTGCAGCCTTTAATAAAGGGAAAAGCAGCAAAAAGTAAAAGGAATGGATGGGAGGAACTATAAAGAGAGCCAGTGGGTGGAATTTGACCAACCAGAAATTAAAGAGGCTGTAACTGGCAAAACCGAAGAATATTCCGTAGAAGAAGCAGCTCTTCCAGCTGCAGCGATGTATGACAATAAAAAGAGGTATCAACGAAAAAAAAGCAAGGGGAAAGTAGCCCCACCGGGAAAGAAAGCTGGGAAAAGAGATTGCAAATAGAAATGCCGACAGAGATAATAGAAACATATCCTTGGGGATATGAAAAAAAATATTTACATCTTCTGAGCTTGAGGAATTAAGTTTACCGGTAAACAAGCCTATTCCCGTAGGGACCAAGCTTTTTGTTTCAGTTCTCTGCCGGGGCGAAAAGAGACAACTCCATGATCCTTTACAATTACACTTGCCCCGGTCTTCGGATTTCGCGCCTTCCTTCCCTTGCGATCCTTGATCTCAAAGGTACCGAACCCGCGTAGCTCAATTATACGGTTCTGAAGCATCCCCTCTTTTAATTCCTGGAAAAAGAGATTTACAATTTTATGGATATTTCTTTTGCTGACTTTGACCTTTGGGTAGATATTATCAATTATCTGTGCTTTGGTGAGCTTGGTTTCAGACATCCAAACTCCTTTCCCTTTAATGGATTATACCCCATAGCAGTCTTCGACTGCAATGGACTTAATATTTTATGCTATTATAACAAGATTTTGAGCTATCATAGCATAAATACTTAGGATATAAAATACCGGGATATACAACTCAAAAAGGTTAGCTCACTTTGTTGAGCATTTTATGTAGTCTATGTTTCTTCCTGGCTACCATGTTTTTATGAAAAACACCCTTGCTGACAGCTCTATCCAGTAATCTTGTGCAAACCTTTAATCCTACTTCTGCTTCATCTTTGGAATTATTTTTTAAAGCTTCCAGGTAGCTTCTTATACTGGTCCGTACTCTGGAACGTACCATTTTATTCCTTAGACGCCGCGTCTCACTCTGTTTATGTCTCTTCGCAGCTGAATCTTTTACCGGCAATGAACTCACCCTCCATAATTTTCTCTTTAATAATTGCTACAAAAAATAACACAAATGGGGTAACCTGTCAACCCGATTTGTCGACCCGACCGATTAGGCAGGGTTGGCACCGACCGAAAAAAGTCCTTGTGGGACGACTGATTGGAAATATTTCAGCATTTGCTTTTTTTTTGACTCTTCATTAGAGTTTGAATGAAATAATATAGAGCAGAGCAAAGATGAGCAGGGGCCATCCCTTTGGATATGAAAAAAAAGAGAAAAAGCACTTCTTCCGAATCTGTAAAGCAGCCGGCGACCTTCTGCAGCTTTATCGGTGTTAAGATGAAGGAAATCGCAGGAAAAACAGACTTTGACTTCTTTCCTGCGGATAAAGCGGAAGAGAATAGAAAGCGTGACAGGGAAGTGATCGAATCCGGAAAAACTATGACCACAGATGAGGAGATAACCGGCATTAATAGCAAAAGGTGGCTGAGCGTAACCAGGACGCCTGTTTATAATGCTGACGGCAAGATAAGCGGACTCCTCTATTCCAGCCGTGAGATTACTGACCGCTGAGGAAGTTGCCCCGCCGCGGATGCCCTATTACCTGAAAACAGGGCGGGTGGACGGAATATTTGCACCGGAGCCTTTCAACCAGATATCTGTTTACCGGGGTACCGGATTCATACATACTCTCTCTAAAGACATATGGGACGGCCACCCTTGCTGCTGTTTTGCAGTAAGAAGAGGCTTTATCAGGCGATTTTCCCGACGGTAAAGGCGGGCAGCTTACAATACCGGACAGAATAGACTTCATTCCCCATCCATGGCCGGAATATGGAAAGTGGATGCTCTCTCAGATGCAGAGGTGGTCACAGCTCCCGGGTAAAATCGATTACATGGAGGTTGTTGAGAATGTTTTTCACGGTGACATGCGCGATCTTGCAAAGGCTTGCGGCTTCAGCAGTAAAGAAAAGGTTAAACTGAAATCGATACATCCCTTTACAGGAATTGATCCCTTTTCATATATGAAAAATCAGCCCTTCTGCCCTGCAGAAGAAAGCCTACCAGGTTGAGCTGGCTGCCAAAGCCGGAACCCTGGATAAGGCTTATGATTTAATCCCTGAGTTCTATGGGCAGTTAAAGGCATTGAAAGAGGCTTTAATGCGTTCAGGGCTAATAAAGGACAGGTGATATCTATTTAACTTCCATGGCCAGGAGTGTTACATCGTCTATAAAATTCGGGCTTTCACACCACGCTTCCAGTGCAAGCAGGAGCCCTTCAAGGCTTTGCTCCAGTGATTCACTTCTAAGTTCCTGCAGTAATTTAAGAATAGAATCAATATGGAATAATTTTCCTTCAGAATTCGGACTTTCAATAAGACCGTCGGAATAGAGATAGAGGCGGTCGCCGGGATTGAGTTTTATTACCTGTTCCTCATACACAGGGGTCTCAACGAATCCTATGGGAAAGCTGTCCACATCCATACATCCGCATTTCTGCATTAGCAGCCTGGAGCTGGCTGTTTTGCAGGGAAAGCTTCTGCTCCAACCGGACTATTCTTTCACCGGCCCGCAGTCTTACCTCCAGCTCTCTCATATCTATAGGCTTGGCTATGAAGTCATCCGCTCCTGTTTCCATGCCCTTAACCATATCGTCTTTCTCTGTTTTAGAGGTCATTATAATAATGAATATATATTCCCCTTTGGGTATTGAACGGATTTTTCTTATCAGTTCAATACCGTCCATATTGGGCATAATCCAATCGGTAATAACAATGGAATGATCTCCCTTTTTTATTTCAGAGAGGGCTTCCACTCCGTCTGCTGTCACAGTAACTTCATGGTTCCATTTCTCTAAAATTTTCCGGAGGAGAATGCGTTGGAAACTGTCGTCTTCAGCAATAAGAATTTTCATCTATTAAAATATTCTATAAAGCTATTTTCATAAGTCAAGGTGATAAATAGCTCAATCGGGAACAGAAATGTTAATAAAGGGTTTAAGGCGGGCGGCCAGGACAGGCGGCACATAGGCCCGTATATATGTTCCGTCGTGCCTGTGCTCTTCCAATTCAACGGTTCCCTGTCGGTGAATCTGATCGAGCAGGCTCCCCTCTCTATACCGCAGAAGACCCTCCACCAGAGTCATGTTATCCTGTAATAATGATTCAATCCTTTTCTTCAGCTCGCTTATTCCCTCACCGGTTAAAGCGCTTATACTCACAGAATGGCCATCCATATAACCTGCATGGTCAAGTTTGTCTATTTTATTCCACACTTTCAGGATTATATTATCCTTCACGCCCAATTCATACAGCACTTTTTCCACTGCGCTAATTTGAGCCTCCGCCTTTGGGTGAGCACTGTCAACCAGGTGGAGTATGAGATCAGATTCCGCAATCTCCTCCAAAGTTGCCCGAAATGCGGCAATAAGCTCATGGGGCAATCTTTTTATAAAGCCGACAGTATCGGTAAAAAGAACTTCCCTGCCGCCGGGCAGCAGCACAAGCCGCGTCAAAGGATCTAGAGTGGCAAAAAGCTGATCTTCAACCAGCACATCCTCCTGTGACAGGGCTCTCAACAGGCTGCTCTTGCCGGCATTTGTATAGCCTGTCAGTGAGATCACGGGAATCCCGCTATTCCTGCGCCGGCGGCGGTAGCGGCGGCGGTGAATCCGGATATCCTCCAGTTCACTCTTCAGAGATGATATTCGCTTTCTGATAAGCCGCCTGTCCGATTCAAGCTGGGTTTCACCGGGCCCTCTAAGGCCGACACCGCCCTTTACCCCTCCGGCGCGTCCGCCCGCCTGCCTGACCAGGTGAGTCCAGAGGCGTGTAAGCCTGGGGAGCCGGTACTGGTATTGAGCCAGCTCCACTTGCAGCTTTCCCTCCCTGGAATGGGCATGTTGTGCAAAGATATCAAGAATTAAAGCGGTTCTGTCTATTACTTTAAAACCCTCTGGAAGTTTTGCCTCTATATTTCGCTGCTGGCCGGGAGTCAGCTCGTCATCCACGATTAACGTCCGGGCATTCAGCAACTCCATTTCTTCAATGATCTGCTGTAGTTTACCCGACCCCATGTATGTGGAGGCATCAGGAGCAGCCCTTTTCTGAAGCGCTTGCCCGGCCACAACCAACCCGGCTGTCCGCGCGAGCTGTACAAGTTCCTTCAGGGAGTCCTCTGCTGTCCATAAATAGTCAACTGAAGACTGTGAATCCACACCAAATAGAAAAATTCTTTCCGGAGACACTGCAGTTTCGATAAGCTCACCCATTTCCGACCTCACTATATACCATGACGATATTCAACTGCAATGCTTTTCCGGTGTACAAATATAATCAACTCCTATACCTCCCCCGCGGTAAAATAATTACATCCCGATCTTAAGGGACAGTCTGCACATAAGGGTTTCCTGCGGCAGTAAGACTTGGCCTGCCTCACTATCAAGGCATGGAATTCTGAATATAATTCATACTCACGGGGCAGCCTGCCCGTAACCAGTAACTGGAACTGATCATAGCTTTCTCCTCCGCTTACCAGTCCCAACCTGGCCACCAACCGCCGTGTATAGGCATCTACAACAAAATGGGGAAGCTGGTAAGCGTAGAGTAATATTGAGTCAGCAGTCTCCGGCCCGATCCCCCACAGAGCCAACAGCTGTTCCCGCGCAGGCTGGCCGTAGCCGCTTGACCGGCCCTCCATCTTGAGAAAGAAATCGGATAATATCTTCAGCTTTTTTGCTTTCTGGTTGTAGTAGCCGCTGGCCCTGATATACTGACCAAGCTCCGCAAGTGAAATGCGTGAAATTGCCCGGGGTGTCAGCAATCCGCACCCTATGAGCTTCTTAATTACTTTTTCCGCATTCTTCCAGGTTGTGTTCTGGGTCAGCACGGCTCCCATGGCAATCTCGAATCTCTGTCCGGCTGTGCGCGGGTAACTGAAATCTCCTCTGTGATATCCGCGACCGTCAAAAGAACCACTACCGGCCAGACTCGAAAGGGGCCACCACCCCTGGGGGCCGAAGCTCTCCAGGAGCCGGCGGTAAACAACTATCAGATCGGAAGCTGTCATAGATTCTTCCGTCGTACCAGAGTAGCCATAGTAACCAAAGCCAGCGCTGCCAGTATAATCCCCTGCAGAATCGGAAACCAGTCGCCATAACGAGTATAGAAGGACAGCCTTGAATTACCAACCGGTACCTCAGCCAATAGATACTCTTCAGAGTAGTATGGAACCGCCGCTACCAATTTCCCTGAAGGATCTACATAACAGGTAAGTCCCGAAGCCGTAGCCCGCAGCAGGGGCCGGCGATTCTCTACCGCCCGGAAAAGTGAGTTGATATAATGCTGTTTTGCCTCCACCTCGGTTAATGACCAGTAATCATTGGATATATTGATGATTACCCCGGCTCCCTGCTTAATAAAACGGCGAATGTCATCGGGAAAGGTATCCTCAAAACAGATCGGAGTAATAAAGGAAAAGCGGGGATGATCAAAGATCACCCTTTCCCTGCCCGGTTCCCAGAGATAGACATCAAAGGCCAGCAGCAGCTTATAAAACCCCGGCAGGCTTTCTTTATAAGGAAAATACTCGGTGAAAGGAACCAGGTGAAGTTTATGATAGGTCTTAACCCTCTCGCCGGCAGGAGAGAAAAGCACCGCGGCATTGTAATCCAGCCGCACCTCCTCCCCATTCTCGCCCTCTGATAGTTCATAATCATCATTACCCGTTAAAAGCCAGGTGCCGAGATTTTTCTGATACTCCAGAAAATCCCGAACCACCCGGGCCAGTCCATACTCATCAGGATCATACCGGCTCCAACGCCTGATATTGGGCACAAAAGCGGTCTCTGACCAGATTACAATATCCGGATTCTCAACCATAGTCTCATCGGTAAGGACTTTAAGTTTTTCAAAGGTTTCCCGGTAGTCGTGCTTCCGGGGATCGGAGTTCTGCTGGATCAGGGCAACCCGTACAGGCATGGCTGTCCGATCTTCTCTTTCAGTCCCACACCTGGTTACCAGCAGATATATTGTGCCTCCGGCTAATACCAGGAGCATCAGCGCAGCCGTCGGTATCAACCGCCACCACAAAGCCCGACGATCAAAGGACCGGCCGGAAAAAAGAGAGGCTAAAGCAGCATTAACCAGCAGGACAACGAAACTCACCCCCCATATCCCGGTAATTGAGGCAATCTGAATAAGAGGCAGAAAAGCGTACTGGCTTGAACCAACCATGCCCCACGGATAGCCCAAAAAACCACCTGTCCTTATAAAATCAAAAAGGACCCACGCAGTTGGAAATATAAAAAAACCGAGCTTCCGATTCCGCTTATAGAGCCAGAGCACGGGCGCCAGGAATAGCAGATAGGAAATAAAAAAGAATATTGCCACTACCTGCAGTGTGATCAGGCTGAAGGTTCCCAACCAGTAATTGGTCAGCATACCCTGGGCCACCCCGAATGCTGTGCCATATATCACTCCCCAGCGATAATTGCTTGCGGTAAAAACCCAGAAAAGCGGCACCAGAGCGAAAAAGGCCAGCAGGGGCAATCCTTCCAGGCTTATAAAAGATGGGAAGGAAAAGGTCAAGAGCAGTGCGGAAAGTAAAACCAGTGGCAGTGCCCACCTGTGGCGCCAGTCACTAATAGAGGTAAAACTTGAAAAGAGCCTCCTCCTCTTAAGCCGCCAGTAGAGGTAGTAAGAGATATTAACCGCCAGCAGGGGCAGATAGCGGACCACAGCGATAAGACGTTCCCGGGTGGTATCAATTGCCAGTTTGATTGCCCCGCCTGTAGCCATAAAACGCTGCACATAGTCCATGTTGGCATTTAAAGCATAGATATAGGCAAATAGAAATAAAAAAAAGGTCAGCAGAAATAGCAGCTCAGGAAGGCGAAAAATAGCGAAGAGTATTCTCTTTCTCTTCTTGTGCAGGCAGAATAGAGGAATCAGGAAATGTAAGGATAGTAATACCAGGTAGGGAGCGTCAATAAGAGTAATCCCGGCAACCTGGTACGGGCCTGAAAGATAGGCCGGTCCCTCAACCAGGGGGAGCAGCAGATAAAGCCAGAGCATAAACCGAAACCAGTCCTATCAGTCTACTGAAAATCGGAAATAGCGCTTCTTTCCGGCTCTTAACAGGATAGCGTCCTCCTTTACCCTCTCAATCCCAACTCTCTTCTCAATATCCCTGATATTTTCACCATTTACATAAGCCCCGCCCTGCACCACCAGCCGGCGGGCTTCGCTTTGGGAAGTGCAGAGACCGGAGGCACAGAAAAGCTCCAGTACATTGATACCCTTCTGCAGATCTTCTCTTTTCAGCGGTGCACCGGGAATTCCGTTCATATCCCCGGAGCCGCCCTGCTGAAAAGCGGCCTGCGAAGAGGAGCGTGCCTGGTCGGCAGCCTCCTTTCCATGTACAATTCCGGTCAATTCGCCGGCCAGGACCTGCTTGGCGTGGTTAATCTCTTTATCTTTTAAAGAGGCCAGCTTCCTGATCTCCGCCGGCGGCAAATAGGTAAAAAGCAACAGCAACTTCTCCACATCAGCATCAGGCACATTCAGCCAGTACTGGTAGAACTCATAGGGGCTTACCAGGCCAGGGTCTAAAAAGAGCGCCCCCTTTTCCGTCTTGCCCATTTTCTTGCCGTCGGAACGGGTTACCAGGGGAGATGTCAGGGCAAAACACTCCACACTCTCCAGACGCCTGACAAGGTCCATTCCAGCTACTATATTGCCCCACTGGTCATCACCGCCCATCTGCAGCCTGCAGCCGTGCTGCCGGTATAATGTAAGAAAATCAAAGGATTGAAGAATTTGATAATTAAACTCAATGAAGGAAAGTCCGCTATCCAGCCGCATTTTATAGGTCTCAAAGCTCAGCATACGGTTAACAGAGAACTGGCTGCCTATATCCCTCAAGAAATCGATATAATTCAAATTAGCCAGCCATTCGGCATTATCCAGCAGCAGGGCCCTGTCACCGGAGAAATCTAGAAAACGGGAGATCTGCTTTCTAAAACATTCAGAATTGGCCTTGATCGTTTCCAGGGACATCATCTTTCTCATCTCCGTCTTCCCTGATGGATCGCCGATCCTGGAGGTGCCGCCGCCTATCAAGGCAATCGGCCGGTGGCCGGCGCGTTGAAGATGGGACATGGCAAAGAGCTGCAAAAGATGGCCCGCGTGCAGACTGGTGGCCGTTGGATCGAAACCGATATAGAAGGTTACCCTCTCTGAAGCCAATAATCTCTTCAAACCCTCCTCATTGGAGCATTGTTTGATAAAACCCCGTTCTTTTAATACCTCAAAACCACCAGCCATTATGACTCCCTTTTATACTCTTTAACAGCTTTGTTTATAGCGCCGGTAAGATCATTACGGTGAATACGCACCTGTTCCATGGAATCGCGATAACGCAATGTTACCGTTCCATCCTCCTTGCTCTGGTAATCAATAGTCAAACAGAATGGGGTTCCCGCCTCATCCTGGCGCCGGTAGCGACGGCCGATAGCCCCTCCCTGATCATAGAAGGTGGAAAAATCTTCCCGCAAATTTGCTTCAATATCCCTGGCCAGTTCAGCCAGGCCATCCTTTTTAACCAATGGGAAGACCCCCACTGTAACCGGCGCCAGCAGCGGATGCATTTTAAGAACCACCCGTTTTTCGCCGCCAACCTCTTCCTCGGTATAAGCATCGCTCAATACAGTTAACACTGTTCTGGTTAAACCGGCTGAGGTTTCAATTACATAGGGAATAAAGCGCTCCTTATTTCCATCGTCAAGGTATGACAGATCCTTGCCGGAAAATTCTATATGCCGTTTAAGATCATAATCTGTCCGGTTATGAACCCCTTCCAGCTCTTTCCAGCCAAAGGGGAATTCATACTCAATGTCAAAGGCGATCTTTGCATAGTGGGCCAGCTCATCAGGTCCGTGCTGGTGAAAGCGGAGTTTCTTTTCCCGAATGCCGAGTTTTTTATAGAAGGCAAAACGCTCTTCCTTCCAGTGCTCAAACCACTTTTCATCCTCTGAAGGATGGATAAAAAACTGCATTTCCATCTGCTCGAACTCACAGGTGCGGAAGATGAAGTTTTTAGTGGTAATCTCATTACGAAAAGCTTTGCCCACCTGGGCAATACCGAAGGGAATTTTCACCCGGCCCGTTTGATGGACATTCTTGAAGTTTACATAGATGCCCTGGGCTGTTTCCGGACGCAGGTAAACCAGCGAGCCGTTATCCGACACCGGCCCTAAATGGGTTTTAAACATCAAGTTAAACATACGCGGTTCGGTCAACTCCCCCCCGCACTCCGGGCATTTATGTTCAGCGAGCGCTTCTTTTTCGAGCTGATCGGCTCTGAATCGCTGTTTACACTGCTTGCAGTCAACCAGGGGGTCGGTAAAATTCTCCACGTGGCCGGAAGCTTCCCAAACACGTGGATGCATCATTATAGCAGCGTCGAGTCCCACAATATTATCATGAAGCTGGGTCATTTCCCGCCACCAGAACCTCTGGATCCGGTTTTTCAGCTCCACCCCTAAAGGACCGTAGTCCCAGGCTGAGGATAGCCCGCCATATATTTCACTCGATTGAAAGATAAAACCCCTTCTTTTACAGAGGGATACCAGTTTATCCATTGATACTTCTGATAATGATACTTCTGATAATGATACTTCTGATAATTCCTGCGCCATTCTCCAGCACTCCAATATTTATAAGTTAAAAAAGTTTAATTACTCTCTCTATCCGCTTAAGGGTTTTTGCCTGCCCCAGCAGCCTGATAGATTCAAAGAGCGGGGGGGAAATCCGGGAACCGGTCAGAGCCACCCGCAGGGGCAGAAGCACATCGCCCAGTTTAATACCCATCTCTTTAGCAAGATCCCTGAATATATTCTCATTCTCTTCATCAGAGTGATCGAAAAAACCTTTCAGGACCTGCTCTACATTTTTGAGCACCTCCAGGGTCTGCTCCTTATCCAGCTTCTTGGGGATTAAATCCTCCATATTGTATTCTTCAATATCTTTAAACAAAAATCCTACCAGCCCTGAAACCTCGGAGAGAGTTGTCAATCTCTCCTGCACTAAAGGAACGAGCCCGGATAATAACTCGATTTGTTCAGGTGATGGATCAGCAGCCACCAGGCCATCCTGTTTTAGATAGGGCAGAAGCAGGCTTGTAAGCTTCTCCGGCTGAAGTTTGCGAATATAATTACCGTCAAACCAGGCCAGTTTTTTATAATCAAAGACTCCCGGCGCCTTATTAAGTTTCTCCAGAGAAAAAACACTCTCCAGTTCCTTTAATGTAAAGAATTCCCTGGAATCATCGAAGGACCAGCCGAGCAGGGCCAGATAATTGATCAGTGCCTCAGGCAGGTATCCCTGTTTGCGGAATTCCATAATCCTGGTGGCGCCATGTCTCTTGGAGAGTTTCTGCCCGTCCTCGCCCAGCACCATTGGCAGGTGGCAGAATTTCGGTGGTGTCCACTTCAATGCCTGATAGATCAGGGTATGCAGGCTGCATGAAGGCAACCATTCCTGAGCCCGCAGAATATGGCTGATTTCCATGAGATGATCATCGATTACATTTGCCAGGTGATAGGTGGGTAAACCATCGGATTTCAGTAGAACGGGATCGGGATTAATATCCCTGTTTGCCGTTTCAATATTACCCAGCAATTCATCATAAAATGCGGTTGAGCCCTCCAGGGGTACCTTAAAACGGATTACCCGGGTCAATCCTCTAGCGGCAAACTCCGCCTGCTCTTCAGGACTCAGGGTACGACAGCGGCGATCATAGCCTGAGGATTTTGTTCCTTTGGGAACTCCGGAAACATCAGGAGCGCCCTGCCGGAGCTCTTCCAGACGCTCAGGAGAGCAGTAACAGTAATAGGCATTGCCTGATGCTACCAGCTGCTCTGCATATTTACGGTAGATCTCGGAGCGCTGAGATTGTAAATAGGGTGCATAGGGACCATCTATATCCGGCCCTTCGTCCCAGTGAAAACCGAGCCAGTCAAAAGTCCGGTAAATATCCTCTAAGGCATCCTCCTGAAAACGCTCCTTATCAGTATCTTCAATCCTTAGAATAAATTTGCCATTGTGTGCCCTGGCAAAGAGATAATTGAATAATGCTGTCCTCACCCCGCCGAGGTGCTGGTAACCGGTGGGCGAAGGTGCGTAGCGAACCCTGACCTGCATAGTTCCTCTTTATTGATTTTTTATAAGGCGATTATATTAATTCAAAGGTGTAAGGGTCAAGGCTATCATAGAGGCGCCGGTGGGTAATTTGAAAACAATGGGTTTGTCTGGAAAGTCAAAATTTGTTAATTGAAAGTTAATTGAAAAAGGGCTGCTATTCCTTATATACTGAGATCAGTAATAAAATATGGAGGCTTATAATGACAGGTAAGGAAAGAGTTGCACTTGCTATGAACTTGAAAACTGCTGACCGTGTTCCCGTATTCTGCCAGCTTTCCCTCGGCCATTACATGATACATACTCCCTATGAACCACATATGATATGGTTTTCCCCACAGGCTCTTGCCGAATCCCTGGTGATGCTGGCTGAAGAATATCATTTTGACGGCATCTTAGTTAATCTTCCGGGGAGGCAGAGGGATTGGGAAGATCACATAGTAAAGAAGGAAGAAAAGAATGATGAGCTTATCATCTATTGGGATAATAACTCGTACTCTATTTGCCCGCCCAATGATAATGTGCATAATTTTTCTGAAACCAGGGTGCCTGCATTTAAAAATGTGAATCCGAGCGATCTTTTCTATATTGAGCCCCATGATATAACCGGCATAGATCATCCATATACTTATGGCTTCGGCCGGAATCATGGTCCTCATAACAGGAATTTCTTCCCTGAGTATCTGCTGGATACAATAAAAGATGTTGTAAAGATCGCCGGAGACAGGTTTCACATTTCATCCGAGATCTTTTCTCCTTTTACTCAGTTGATGGAGCTATTCGGCTATACCGATGCTCTTATCGCTCTGATGGAGGATCCGGATAAATGCGAGAAGATGTTAGAAAGCTTAAGCCTGGGAGCTGCCGAGTTAGCAGTTCTTCACGCCGACTTAAATATTGATGCGGTTCTTGTATCATCAGCCTTTGCCGGAGGGGGCTTTATCTCCAGGGATTTCTATAGACGCTTTGTTCTGCCTTATGAAAAGCACATAGTTGATCGCCTTCACAGGGAAACTAAACTACCTATTTATGTCCATACATGCGGCAATATTGGAGACCGGATAGATTTAATGTTTGAGGCAGGCTATGATGGAATAGATACTATGGACCCGCCGCCTCTGGGTAACACGGCAATTGAAGAGGTTAAAGAAAAATTCGGAAAATGCCTTTTTCTTAAAGGAAATCTTGATCCTGTAAATGTGCTGTTAAAGGGAAGCAAAGAGGATGTGTTTAAAAAAGCCGAATGGCTGATCAATCATGCTGGTCAGCACGGCGGGTACATCCTCTCCACGGCCTGCTCGGTCGCCCCTCAGGCATCACCGGAGAACATTAAACAGCTTTATCTGGCAAGTGAGGCCAATCCATACCAGTGAAATCCTGAGGTTTGCTAAAACCTGTATCAGAGGTTTTAGCAAACCACCATATATTTTTTATATTTTAAATAATTCATTATGGATTCCTATAGCAGCAAAACATATTTACAAATCTTGAAAATTACCTTATATCATAGCCATGATCATTACAGCTATATTCTTTTCAGCCATTCTTGCAATCGGTATATTCAGTTTTTTCAAGATCAAAACCAAAGAAGATTATTTAGTGGCAGGCCGCAGGGCCGGGAGCCTGGCTGTAGGCTCCAGTTTAGCGGCCACCATCCTGGGCGGTTCCTCCACCCTGGGCCTGGCCGGCCTGGCTTTTGCCAGAGGCCTTACCGGCTCCTGGTGGCTCTTAGTGGGCGCCGGCGGCCTCTTTCTGCTTTTCTTTTTTGTTCCGGCGCTGAAAGATAACCGGGTTTACACTCTGCCCAACCTGATCAGAGAGTGGTACGGCATACGGGTGCAGAAGGTTGCCTCTTTTTTGATACTCGCCGCCTGGATGGGCATTGTCGGCGCTCAAGCAAACGCCGCGGGCCTGGTACTTTCCACCTTTCTGGGGGGGGCTCAGTGGTACTGGACCGGAGCGGCAGGAATAATCTTTATTCTCTACACTGCAGCAGGCGGACAATTTTCGGTAATCCGAACCGACCTGGTACAGGTTATCCTGATTATAGCCGGGGTTATCCTGGCTACGGCAAGCGGACTGACAGCAGTGGGGGGCTGGCAGGGACTAAGGCAGGCCCTGGAGCCGCAATTCTTCTCTTTTCCCATTTCAACCGCTTTCCCTCTAACAGAGCTGCTGCTCCTCTTTCTGGTGGTAGGTTCAACTTATCTTATAGGGCCGGATATGTTCTCAAGGATTTTCTGCAGCAGAAACGTACAGCAGGCACGCAAAGGCATTCTGCTTGCCCTTATTATTATAATTCCCGCCGCTTTTTTATTTACCCTTCTCGGTATGGAAGCCAGGGTTCTGTTTCCCGGCATCACCGGCGAGGCAGCCGTGCCCGAACTTATTCGTACTGTGCTGCCTGCTCCCTTAAGTATGCTTATGGTGGTGGCCCTGCTTTCCGCTTTTATCTCCTCAGCAGATACTACGCTGCTCACCATGTCTGCCATCCTATCTGTTGATATTTTAAGGATAAAAAGCGTCAGGGGCTTGAGGCTCTGCACTGCTCTGGCCGGAATAACCGGCCTCCTGGTGGGCATCCTCTCCCGCGGTATAATACCCTCCCTGCTGCTCGGTTATACGGTATTCACCGGCGGCCTGACCGTCCCGATTATCAGCGCACTATTAGGGAAACCCATGCGCCCTGCCGCAGCTTTAATCTCAATTATTACCGGCGGCTCATTAGCCCTGGCAGGGAAGCTCTGCACAAACAACGCTCTTGTTGCCGCCGCTTTTCTTCTCTCTCTGATTATTTACTCTATAGACCGATTATGGCAAACTAAATTTAATTTAAAAAAATGATTCATTTAAATATTATTTAATGCTATGATAGCTAAATATCTTATTATTATAGCAAGAAGTCTTAAGTCCATTGCAGTCGAAGACTGCTATGGGATATATTACAGGAGAAGTAGTATTTAATTTCAAACTAAAACAGATTGGAAGAGGGATAAATAGATGAGGTTGACTACCAAGGGCAGGTACGGGGTTAGGGCAGTAATTAATCTGGCTGCAGCCGTGAAAGGGCAGCCGGTTTCAATCAGTAAAATCGCAGCTGAGGAGGGAATTTCTCCTGAATTCCTCGAACAGATCTTTTTCAAGCTCAAAAAAAGCGGTCTGATCCGCTCTATTAGAGGGCCAAAAGGGGGCTTCTTACTGGATAAAGACCCGGCCCGAATTTCAATTAAAGACATTCTCGATGCTGTGGGTGAGCCGGTATTTCCAACGCCCTGCACCAATAAAGGGGCGAAGCAAGCCTGCAGCAGGCAGGAGCAGTGCTCGGCCACGCAAACCTGGCAGAATTTCGCCGACCTGATTGAAGACTTTCTATCAGGAGTAACTCTAAAAGAACTGATCAAGAATTAATGAATAAATATAAGCTTATCTGGCGCGAGCTGATCCGGGAAGCAGTCGGTAAAGAGAGCGGCCACTCTATTGATCTTGAAGAGATCATTGTTGAGACTCCGCCCCGCCCCGAATTGGGCGATCTGGCATTTCCCATGTTCCCTTTTGCACCCCTCTTCAAAACTTCACCAAAAGCGATAGCTGAACGTGTGGCTGGAGCCATAAAGCAGGATCACCATTCAGAAACCACATACAGAAAGGTTGAAGTACAGGGACCTTACCTCAATATCTACCTCTCACGGCCCGTTGTCTCCGCCTCCATATTAACCCGGATCAACAAAGAGAGACTGGAATACGGCAGGAACAGTACACTGGCAGGCAGTAAGGTAATGGTGGAATTCTCCTGCCCCAATACCAACAAGCCCCTCCACCTGGGCCATCTGCGTAACGATACCCTGGGCATGAGCATTTCCAGGATCATGGAAGAGAATGGGGCTGCAGTGCTTAAAGTGAATCTGATTAATGACCGCGGTATTCACATTTGCAAATCAATGCTTGCCTACCGTGAGTTCGGCGGAAACACCACTCCGGAGCAGGAAAATATTAAGGGTGATCACCTGGTAGGAAAATATTACGTGCGCTTTAACAACTGGGTAAAGGATAATCCTGAGGTTGAAGAGGCAGCACGTGAAATGCTTAAAGCCTGGGAGGAAAATCAACCGGAAATTCGAGAGCTGTGGGAAAAGATGAACAACTGGGCCATTGAGGGTATTGAAAAAACCTACAGGCGTACGGGAGTTTCCTTTGACCGCATATACCGGGAGAGCGAAACCTACCAGCTCGGCCGTAAAGAAGTACTCAGAGGGCTGAAAAAAAAGGCCTTTTACCGCGAAAAAGACGGCTCAGTCTGGGTAGATCTGAGCGATCAGAATCTGGACAAAAAAGTCCTGCTGCGAAGCGACGGCACTACTCTCTATCTTACCCAGGATATCGGAACAGCAGTGCAGAGGCAGGAGCACTGGCCCTTTGATAGAATGATATATGTGGTGGCCAGTGAGCAGCGCTATCATTTTCAAGTCCTTTTTCAGGTGCTGAAGCTCCTTGGTCACCTATGGGCGGAGAACCTCTTCCATTTAGCATACGGTATGGTGAACCTGCCGCAGGGCAAAATGAAATCACGGGAAGGCACGGTTGTGGATGCGGACGACCTGCTGGACAGCCTGATCTCTTTAGCTGAGAAGGAAATCCGCGACCGGGAAAGAGCAGGCGAGGTTGATAATATCAGACATACCGCAGAGAAAATTGCTTTAGGCGCCTTGAATTACTACCTCCTGCAAGCCTCTCCATATAAGGATATGATATTCAATCCAGCTGAATCGATCTCTTTTACGGGCAACACCGGTCCCTACCTGCAGTATACCGGCGCCCGTATTGCCAGCATACTGCGTAAATTCAGGGAGAGGGAAGCTTCCTTCAGCTCCGCCCGGGTAAAACCGGAACTTCTGGCCACTGAAGAGGAATGGGAAATTATCAAACTGCTGGCCTCATATCCTGAAGCTGTAAATCAGGCCGCTGCCGAGCTCAATCCGGCTCTTATTACCGGACACCTCTATGATCTGGCCAAGAGTTTCAGCCGCTTCTATCATGATCACCCGGTTCTGCAAAATGATAATGCGGATCTGGTGGTAACCCGCATTGAGCTGGCAAAAAGTGTGCTGCAGGTTATGCGCAACGGGCTTTCTCTTATTGGCGTTCCCTTTCTGGAAAAAATGTAAGCAGACGCTCCGGATAAAAAACATCGGTAATTTTTATTTGACTGTTCCTCGACCTGTAGCCCAGACGGTGATAATCCATTCCTGACTGAAGGGGTATGGCAAAGCTGAAATAACCGGTTGCCGGCTCCCACTTCGAGGGGCACAGCAGGTTAATGCCTGAGAAAAGCAGCGGCTGTTCCGCCTCTTCCGGAATAAGAAAACCGGAGAGCATGAATACTCCGCTTTTCTTCTCTATTTTTAATTTTTCCACTCTCTTAACTGTAAAGAGCGCCACCCATATCCTGTTTATACCGTCCCTGGCCATGCCACAGCCAAGGTGAGTCCAATCGGCTCTTATAATTGCCCCCAGATGAGCGGGGCTCTGCTGCCAGGCTTTGATTACCCCATATAAATCAACGCCTGAGCCGATTATCTCCCCGATAATAACCGAGGTGCCGCCATAGCTCCGGTAGCGGCTCAGGGCTCTCTCTCCCCCCCTGCCCTGGTGGGATAGTATTTTCCGCGCCAACAGCTCCTGCGCATACTCTGCGGCAACCAGGCTTAGAACCTTATCTTCTCTGAGTATGGCTAAACCCCTCTGTACTCTTAAGTTGTTCAATGGTTCTGTCAGATCCGGTTCAGAAAAGAGCGGCATAGCAGTTAACAGCACTATTATTAAAAAGGAATACCTTTTCATCATTGTTATTATTATATATAGTATTTGCTACGAGTGGTATTGAACTATGGCAGAATTAAAAAAAATCCGCAATATCGGTATCATGGCTCATATCGATGCGGGCAAAACAACTACTACGGAACGAATTCTCTTTTATACGGGCAAGAGCCACCGCCTGGGTGAGGTGGATAACGGCGAAGCCACCATGGACTGGATGGCCCAGGAACAGGAACGGGGTATTACCATAACCTCAGCAGCTACAACCTGTTTCTGGCATGATTACCAGATAAATATCATCGACACACCGGGCCATGTTGACTTTACCGCTGAAGTCGAACGCTCCCTGCGCGTGCTGGACAGCGCCATTGCTATTTTCTGCGCCGTGGGCGGCGTACAGCCCCAATCGGAAACCGTCTGGCACCAGGCGGACCAGTATCATGTTCCCCGTATTGCCTACGTGAATAAAATGGACCGCATCGGCGCTGATTTTTTTAATGTAATTAAGGAAATGGAAAAAAAACTGGCCGCTGAACCCCTAATATTGACTCTGCCGATCGGTTCGGAATCGGACTTTGAAGGTATAATCGATCTTCTGTCAAAAAAAGAGATCCGCTGGAATAGCGATGATCTCGGAACCTCGCTCTCCTACTCTGATATCAGCCCCTCAAGAAGCAGCCAGGTGGAAGAATACCGGGAGAAAATGGTTGATCATCTTTCTGCGATTTCGGATGAGATCACCCGACTCTATCTGGAGGGAGAGGAGATTTCCCCCTCTTTGCTCAAAAGGGCAATACGCGAGGGAACCAATAATCGTCTCTTTGTTCCTGTATTCTGCGGCGCCTCTTTGAAGAACATCGGGGTTCAGCCGCTGCTCGACGCAATTATTGATTATCTGCCGGCACCTGACGAGGTACCGGCTGCAGTGGGCCACCATATCCGCAGAGAACATGAAATTACCATTGAATGCCGCACCGAGGCCCCACCGGTTGGATTGGTTTTTAAAATCCAGAGTGATCGTGAAGCAGGCAACTTAAGTTATATCCGCATGTATTCGGGAACTCTAAAAAATGGGACAGCCGCCTATAATTTCAATAAAAAAAAGAAAGAAAGAATAAACCGCCTGCTGCGTATGCACTCCAACCGTTCATCGCAGATAGATTCAGTATCGGCCGGTGATATTGCCGTGATTGTCGGCTTTAAGAATGCACAGACCGGTGATACTATCGGCAGCGAACAACTGCCCCTGCTCCTGGAAAAAATGCATTTCCCTGAACCGGTAATTTCGGTAGCTATTGAACCAAGCACCCTTTCGGAGCGTAAAAAACTGCAAAGCACTCTGGAACAACTGGAGAAGGAAGACCCTACCTTTTTGATCAAAGAAATGGAAGATACCGGTGAGCTGATTATCTCCGGGATGGGCGAGCTGCACCTGGATGTTCTGGTTAACAGGGTGATAAAGGAATTCCGGGTGGCGGCCCGCGTGGGCAAGCCCCAGGTTTCCTACCGGGAATCTATAAGCGGGACTGTTACCCACACTGAAAAATACCGTCGCATTATCGCCGGAAAGGAAAATGTTGCTGAAATTACCATAAAAATTGCTCCCCGGGCTCAAGGCTCGGGTAACAGCTTTGAATCAGAGCTGGGCACAGAGACGCTGCCGCAGGAGCTGCTCCATGCTGTTGAAAGAGGCATAAACGGGGCTTTTCCCTCCGGTGTAGTTTATGGCTATCCGGCAATCGATATACAGGTTATCCTGGTGGGCGCAGTTTACCACAATACCAATTCAACGCCGCTGGCTTTTGAAGCGGCAGCGGCTTTAGGTTTTGACTCCGCCTGCCGCAAGGCTTCACCGGTTCTTTTAGAACCGATTATGCTGGTGGATGTGATGGCGCCCAAAGATTTTCTGGGCGAGGTTCTCGGCAACCTGACCTCCCGCAAGGGGGAGATTATCAGCCTGGAAAGCAAAGCGGTAACTGAACATATCCGCACCAGGGTTCCCCTGGCCAACATGTTCGGCTACTCCACCTCACTTAGAAGCATTACCCAGGGCAGAGCGACCTTTGCCATGGAATTCTCCCATTTCGCGGCTAAGAGCGGGGAACTTACTAATTGATGCTCCTTGAGCATCCTTAAGCATTCCTGAAGCAAGCGACTACCACTTAAGTTACACATCCAGGTGCTGTGAAAGGAGCTGGGGAAACAGCCGTACGTTTTCAATATCCCCCGCTTTGATGAGGAAAGGTCTCACGTCTGCCGCAAGGCCTTTCAAGTCGAGTTCCGCACATTTAGCAAGAAGTCTCTCCTTCAGTTCCTTGAAATTGCTAATTCCGATCTTCAATTGCATGTACGCCAGATTAGTCCGGGTTTTTCCCATGAGATACACAGCATCGTAAAAATCTCGCCCCATTGGACGGGGTCTATTAATAATGCAGAAGAATTTCTGCGCCAGCAGGATATCATCAGGTATAGTGTGGATCCGGCAAAGAACGTCAAACCTGTTGAGAAGAACGGAGTGACGATTATATTCGAACTCCTGTGGTTCAGTATCTATTTGGATCAGCATTTTTTGCTGCTTATGTCCTGATAAACCGCTTTCATATAAAATCGAAGGAAACCGGAAATACGCATGATACGCATGTTTGAATTTGGTAGTTAACTCTACACTGTATCCTTCAAGCTGAAGGTCTTTCTTAACTCGTATTGCAAGATCTCCGAAATCTTCCGATGTTAGCCCCATATTGTCGAAATCAAGATCCTCTGAGAAACGGGGGCTCCCATGTATAATATGGATACAGGTACCACCCATGAAGGATAATCTGAATCCGTATTTTGACCGGAATACTGATTCCAGAATCTTGTATTGCAGATATTCCCGGAGAATATTTATCTTGAAGGGCTGTAATTCTTCCGGATAAAAGGACAGGATGTGCTGCAGATCAAGCATAACTCATCCAGTCCAGAAATCGTGATGTCCTCACTCTCAAGGCATTTGACTTGAAACGTTGAAGATATTTGTTGAATAGCACTTCATCCAGTTGATCCAAAAATGCTTCTCGGTTGATTCGTATTGACTCAAACATATCAGGTTTATTTAATTCCGGATTCAGATAGAGAAAATCAAGTATCGCCTTTTCCATCGATGAGAGCCTCACAGTATTCTGCTGTATAGTGTATCCGAAAAAGAGAGGCCTGGAGAGAGTACGGTAATTAAAATGTGTTAAAGGTGTATTGTAATGATATGTCCGACGAGTGCTGACCGAAGTAATACCGTATGTTATTTCAGGGATAAGCTGATAAAAGGCGAGAGCTGTTTCCAGGGAAATATATGATGGTGAATAGAGTATGTTCGCAACCCGGAACAGTATATTCTCAGTTATATTTACGTCGCTGAACATATATAACCCTTTAGCGACTTTCTGAATATAACCACGGTATTTCCATTCGGTGAGACGACGACGATCGAAAGCAGGATCCGTGGAACGAATGTCGGATACTGAAAAAACCGGGAAATCTTTGAACAATGTTTTGAACTGTATGAAGTTCATTCTATTTCGTATTTATGTTATTTATAACAACAATACGAAATATATGACATTATAACGATTCTGTCAATGCGCATATACGCAACCTGGGCTTGTGGACTTCATATTTGCATGGAATCGGTACGCCCTGCAATTGTGTCAGTACTGGGGGAAAGTATCTCTTGACAATCTTTTTTTTCGTTGTTATGTTACATATATGACATTTTTATCATATAATACATATTCAAATAGATCAAGGTAATGGCGATGCAGGAAATACTTACGATTCCCCAGGCAGCCAGATACTGCGCGGTAAACAGGATGAGTATGTGGCGCTGGGTAAAATCCGGCTATATACCGGCGTCGGTTACACCAGGCGGCCACCACAGGATACATGTTGAGGATTTAAGCGCTTTTTTAAGGGAACGGGGCATGTATCCCCTGGCCCGAAAGCACTTTCCCCGTAAAAAAATTCTGATTGTTGATGATGACAGCCATATTCGCCGGATACTCACCAGAACACTGACCGGTCAAGGCTTTGAAACAGAAAACGCTACAGATGGTTTTGAGGCCGGTTTTAAAATTATTCAGTTCAAGCCTGATCTTTTAATCCTGGATCTGATTATGCCTGGCATAGACGGCTTTGAGGTGTGCCGGAGTGTAAGGAAGAATCCTGCTACGGCCCATATAAAGATATTAGCCTATACCGGGTACAGCACTGTAGAAAACCGGGAGCAAATCCTTAAAGCCGGGGCCGACGCTTTCTTTGTTAAACCCGCAGAAAGGTCAACCCTGCTTGAATCTATCAAAAAACTCCTTAACATCCCGGCAGAGCAGCGGCAAAAGCCAACCCGCCCTGTTTCTACAGCACAAGGAAGGTAGATTTGAATGGCTAATCAGTATCTAATTCTTATAGAAAGTCTTTCCGTTCTTTTCCAATTATGTGCTGTGGTGAATGCCATAAACTTGTTCTGGAGGCTGGTCGAACTGCCGGATCCATTGAATGAATATAATTAAAAATATTTCTCCAATACACCTGCTTTTAGTGGATGACAATGAACATGACCGGATTGCCTTCCGCCGGAGCCTGGAAAAGGCAAAGATTGCTTATAACATTATTGAATTCTTCCATGCCGAAGAGGCTTTGGACTACATTCACTGTAATCCTTATTCCATTGATCTTCTGGTATCCGACCAGAAGCTCCCCGGTATGTCCGGCCTGGAACTGTGCCACCAAATACTTAGAGAGGGAATTGAGATGCCCCTGATCATAATAACCGGCGCGGGCACAGAGCATCTGGCTGTTAAGGCCTTAAAAGCGGGAGTCAACGATTATATTATCAAGGATTCAGCGGGGCGATATCTGCAGCTTTTACCCCTTGTGCTCCTTGATGTTGCCAAAAAACACCGGGAATACCTGTTGCGCAGAAGGACGGAAGATCGTAATATACTTATCGAGGATATTCTAAATAAATCACCCATCGGTATTGCCGTACATTCAATCGAAAAGGGCAATATTGAATACCTGAATACTACTTTCAAAGAAATATTCGATCTTGGAGAGAGCAACCCCGACACCCTCCGGGATATATTCAAGAAAACTCTTTTTACCGATCAACACGCAGAAGAGATGCAAAGAATTCTTCTATCACCAGCCGAATATCTTCCATCTTTGCCCAAACATTGGCCGGAGGTACAATTATCCTCCAACAGGAAAAAAAAGAAGATAATTAATATTTCCTGTATACCCTTAGCCGATAACAACCTGATGCTTTGCTCAATCCAGGACACAACGGAAATCAAGCTGCTGCATAACAGGGTTATCCATTCTGAGAGGCTGGCCGCCACCGGTCAGCTTGCCGCTTCAATTGCCCACGCAATCAATTCGCCCCTGCAGGCCATTACCCTGATGCTAAGCGAGCTTTCCGCCAAGCATGACCGTGAAAAAGAGCTTAGTGAAAGCATACTGCTGCTCAGGGAGGCATACAACAATATAAAGCACACGGTTAATCGACTGCTCGATTTAAACCGCCCGGGAAGGGAAAAGGAACAACTTATCGATATAAATGCAATTATTGAGGAAACCGCAGCCCTGCTACAGAGCCAGTTGCGAAAAAACAAGGTTGAAGTTAAATTACAGCTATCATCCAGTCTTCCTCCCATATTGGGCTCACATCAAGAGCTGGCCCAGGTTTTTCTAAACCTGATCAATAATGCGATTGAAGCAATATCCGGCTTTTCTAAATTGGAACCTCGCTACAGATTCCGCATGAACACAAGCGGTGAGATTATAATCAAAAGCAGAATAAGCAAGAATCAAGTTATAATCACCATTAAAGATAACGGCCCTGGTATTTCCGCGCAGGACTTAGATAATATTTTTGATCCCTTTTATACCAGCAAAAAGAAAATGGGCATAGGAATCGGTCTGGCCGCCTGTTACACCATTATCGAGGATCACGGCGGCCGGATAACAGCCGGAAATCTCTCTGAAGGCGGGGCTCTTTTTACTATAAAATTGCCTCTTGATAAGAATTTGAGCACAGGAGTGGGCAATGATGAATAAGTACAGAATACTGATTGTTGACGATGACCAATTAATTCTTAAAACACTGGGTGATTATCTGGAAAAACGGGATTACCGGGTTACACGGGCCGCCAGCGGTGAAAAAGCTCTTAAGATATTGAAGAGCAATTACTTTGACCTGATGATCTGTGATATTGTTATGGGCAAGGTAGACGGCCTGAGTGTGCTGAAAAAAGCCAAAAAAACAACCCCCCTGATGGGGGTGATTATACTTACCGGCTATGGTGAGCTGGCTTCAGCTATCGATGCTTTAAGGTTGAGAGCGGATGATTATCTACTGAAACCCTGCGAGGGCGAAGAAATCAACTTTCGAGTAACAAAGTGTCTTGAGAAAATCGAGCTTGATAGAAAAATCAAGATCTACGAAAGCATACTTCCCATTTGCTGTGTATGCAATAAGATAAGAGACGATGAAGGCCATGAACCCGGTACTGGCAAATGGCTGAGATTGGAAGACTATCTTGAAAAAAGGGGAGTTCAAGCATCTCATACTTACTGTCCGGATTGTATGGCTGAAACTGAAAAAAACATAGGAATCTCAGGCTGAGAAAGATGAGATAATTTCCATTTAATCCTGCTGCTTTGCTGTTTGCTGCAGTACTGACGCATAAATTATAAATCCACACACAATAGATACTTACAAACAAATAGATTTTTTTTCGTCTTTTAAATGAGTAGACGCACCACAGCCCGTTTGATATGATAAAATTGGTGTAAATT
>JAUVWI010000078.1 GCA_030604195.1 Spirochaetales bacterium | reverse complement strand
TAAGCAGGCAGCTATGTCCTTTGCCTTTTGGCAGGTTTAGGAATAGCTTCTGTTCAAGTTTTGGAAATCTAACCGGGCAGGTAACAATGAACCGCCAAATGATTTTATGATTAAATGCATGGTTACGTGTTCCCCGCATACGCGGGGATGAACCGCGATGATATATTTTCATATCTATGGTAACCACGTGTTCCCCGCATACGCGGGGATGAACCGCACAGGCTTTAGAATCCAGACAATTTTCCATCGTGTTCCCCGCATACGCGGGGATGAACCGCAGTATGAAGCCACGACATAGCATCGTCAATCGTGTTCCCCGCATACGCGGGGATGAACCGCACCCGCAGCAGTTTGATCCATCTGTTTGTACGTGTTCCCCGCATACGCGGGGATGAACCGGCCGTGGTTACTCCCGCCTTGCTCATGCATTAGTGTTCCCCGCATACGCGGGGATGAACCGATTACTGAGACTGCCGGGTATATCCCGGCTAAGTGTTCCCCGCATACGCGGGGATGAACCGGATTGGCGTTTGACGCCATAGGAGTTGTGTTAGTGTTCCCCGCATACGCGGGGATGAACCGAGGCCCGGAAAACCGGTATGCCCGAGGAACAGGTGTTCCCCGCATACGCGGGGATGAACCGTAAAACCGGGTAAAGCCGATTGAACCGTCCGGGTGTTCCCCGCATACGCGGGGATGAACCGCCGTTAGGATATCATGGTTATTTTGATGTGCGGTGTTCCCCGCATACGCGGGGATGAACCGACACCAATGCCGGACGGTACTATGCAGATCAGGTGTTCCCCGCATACGCGGGGATGAACCGCCTGGCACGTATACCGATAGCCGGGGAAACCTGTGTTCCCCGCATACGCGGGGATGAACCGTATCCGGATTTCCTGGATCGTCAAAGTCCATTCGCCGATTTTCGCAGGCGCTTCAAGAAAAAAAACAGGTATTCTTGTTTTTCAGCAATGATTATCTTACCATGATTGTTCTGATATTTTTATCTACCAGGTATTGACATCGTACATACTATTCATTAACCTATATATGTGATCTTTACATGGGATGATAAGAAGAATGATGAAAATGTACAGAAACACGGTGTTTCTTTTGAGAAAGCTCAAGAAGTTTTCTACGATCCCCTGCATCTATCTAAGCTTGATAAGAGATTCAGTTATTTTGAGGAACGATGGATAACAGTTGGTTCAACTAGACAAAGTGAGATTGTAGTAGTTGCTAATTTGTTTTTTGATAGTGATGGAGAAGAGGTAATCCGAATAATTTCTGCTCGGATAGCTACTTCGCGAGAAAGGAAACAATATGAAACTTATTAATGATGATTATAAAATGAAAAAAGAATATGATTTCACAGGCGGAATAAGAGGTAGGTTTTATACTCCTAAAAAAATATCAACCACGATACGTCTTGATGACGATATTTTGCTATATCTAAAGAAAATTGCTGGCCTTAAGAAAATCGGGTATCAGACACTTCTAAACAGCTTATTACGTGAATACATGCAGAAAGGTTCTATATAATATAATTGATAAAACTTTTCCGCAAAGGAACATACCACAGTGTTCCCCGCATACGCGGGGATGAACCGGTTGGTCAATGATAAATCCAGATCCATTCTAATTGACGCATAATATGATGCAGTCTCCTTGTCAGGTGCGAGGATCATTTCCAGTCTTCTAAATTGACTTTCGAAAACTCCTCATCGATGACAGACTGCACCTCGGCTACGGAGTTGGCCGGCGCTCTGCCAAAAACAGATCGCCACCCCACCTGTCTTTCATCGATATCTGATTCCGCGTAAAGCTTCTCCTTAACTGCATCGATAAGAAATATTTTCACTGTTTGCCCTTTTCGAGCGGCCTGTGCCTTTACTTCGTGGAGAAGAGAATCAGGTATCTCAAGGGTTGTCTTCCCATAGCGGTCTTCGACCGCAATGGACTTAAAACTTCTTGCTATAATAACAAGATTTTGAGGTATCATAGCATATAGTAATAATAAAACGATATTTATGGCTTCCTGTCTATCTATACAACTCAATCAATTCCCCCAGCGGGCGATAAGGGCATTCTTGAGGGTGTTGTGAAAGAGGGAGTAAGTGCTGCCGAAGATCTCGCCCTGAAAACCTTGATTCAGATTTACCAATGAAACAGTTTCACGGGCGAAGTCGGGAATATTATCCAATAAGCCCTCTTTAAGCCTGGCAAAGATACTCTTGGAGTTGGTAAAGGGGCTGATAATGAGTATCCGGTCCGGGAAAAAGATTTTGTAAAGGTTGCTAAGTGCCAGGATAATAGGTTCCAGCGCCTTATCCATTAAGGGAAGCCGCTCAAGACCGTTCTCCTGAAAAAAGTTTTGGAACTCATTTTCATCTTCGGGAGTATTAGGATATGATTTTCTTATTTCCGGGAGCAGGGCCCAGAGAGCGGCTTTTGTTTCCAGGCAGCCGGTCAATCCGCAGGTACACTTCCGTGGGAAGGGATCATCCACCTTCCAGTGGCCGATCTCGCCGAATCTCCCCAGGGTGGAGCGTAATACCCTGCCCATGTTTGCGTAAGCTGAGCCTATGCCGTATCCCCAATGAAAGAGTATGGTGCCTCCCTGGCGGTAACCAGGGTTTTTAATTAAAAGGAATTCCAGCTCCGTATCGAGAAATTTATGTACTGATAATTTATGTGCCGATTTTTCTTCTATGGCATCGAAAGATAGATTCCGCAGCAAGGGCCAGCGGCATGAAGATATCCAGGTCCTGGTAGGCAGGTTTACCGTACCGGGCAGGGAAACGCCTGTGCCGAGAATCTCTGATCCGGCCGGTTTTTTTAAGTCTAAATGGTGAATTAGAGAGCTGATTTTCCGGGTCAAAACCTGGTTATCCGCCCCGGCAGTGAGAGTGATGGTTTTTTCCGCCAGAATATCCTCGCCGAGATTGATCAAGGCTCCCTTTATCTCCAGGGAAACAACATAGAGTGCAATGGCGGTGTATCTGTCAAGATTGGGATAGAGAAATATTTCCGGTCTGCCCTGTTTGCCTGGATTTCTAACCTCTCCCTCATAGACTAAAGAATCCTGAATGAGCTCCTGGACAGATTTGGAGACCGTTGTGGGCCGGATTTTCAGGTCAGCCGCGGCTTTTTTTCGGGTGGGAGAGGGCTGTGAACAGATATATTGAAAGATCGAGGCTTTTTCCCGGTCTTTAATGCGGTATTTGCTGATTCTATGAATATTTTCAATATTTGAGAGCATAACTTCTATTGACTTGATCAAGATTATTTAATAGCATAAGATGTTTTTAATTATAGCCTATTATCTCAGGTGAAGTCAAGGAATAATTTAAGTATAGGAGGAGCATATTGTCCGGCAATATTGATATAACTATTGTGGGCGGGGGGATGATTACCAATGACCTTATACTACCCTCTGTTTACCATCTGCAGAGAGAAAAGGTGGTGGGGAAAATAAATGTTTGCAGTTTGAACAATAACCCGCTAAAGACATTAAAGGATAATGCTGAGTTCAAAGAGGCTTTTCCCGGCCAGGATTTTACAGCTTATCCTTCTTTAAGTGAAGCCGGCAGCAAAAATTTTCCGGAGCTTTACCGGCAGGTTATTGCCGGTATGGAGCCCCATCAAGCGGTGATAGTGGCTATGCCCGATCAGCTTCACTATGCAGTTATTATGGAGGCTTTAACCAATAACCAGCATGTTCTCTGTGTAAAGCCCCTGGTCCAAAATTACAGCCATGCTGAAGAGGTAGAGAAAAAAGCCTATGAACGCGGCCTCTTTATAGGCATAGAATATCACAAACGCTTTGATAAGAGAGCACTGCTGGCTAAGAAAGACTATGCTGCCGGCCATTTTGGCGAATTTGTCATGGGCGAGGCAAAGATGATCGAGCCCTACTTCTACCGTTTTTCCAATTTCCAAAACTGGTTCACCGTTGATAAAACTGATCCCTTTGTCTATGTGGGCTGTCACTATGTTGATCTTGTCTATTTTATCACCGGACTTAAACCGGTTGAGGTGAGTGTCTGCGGTGTGAAGGGTAAATTCCCCAATGGCAAAGAGGGCTATATGTGGGCTAATGGCCGGGTTCGTTTTGAGAATGGCGCCCTGCTTACAGTTACCGACGGCCTCGGCTATCCTGATGATGGAGCAGGCTCCAACGAACAGTGCCTGACCATGTTCTGCGAAGGTCATGGAAAGAGTGGTATGATCAAGCATAACGACCAGTTCCGCGGGGTCACACACAGCTATCTGGAGGGCAGGGGTTGTGCCGGGTCACACTTCAATTTCGTGAACCCGGAATTTTTTCGCCTTGTTCCCTGGGAGGGGAGGGGCCTTAAGCCGGTAGGCTACGGTTATGACTCAATTGCGGCGACAATAATGACTATCCACCGTATGGAGATGGAAACCAGCGCTATGGCTGACGGTGAAGCCCTTGAAAAGCGGCGACAGCTGATCCGCCAGGTTGACAGCCGGGGTATTATAGCCACACCGGCAAACAGTTATATCAATGAACTGGTAGTGGAAGCGGCGCGGCTTTCCATCTCTTTAGATGGCGAGGCGGTGGAAATTACTTATGGGGATAAGCCCCGAATCCAGAGGAGAGCTCATGGCTAAATACAATCTGAATCCAATTGCAGTGGCCGAAGTAAATACCAAATACAGGCGTATCAAGACTATGCTGCCTGTTCCGGAATCACTGGAAATATTTGCAAGGCTCATTAAATCAGAGCCTCAGTCCATGATGGGGCAGCCCCCTGTTGTCTGGGACAGGGCCGAGGGCTTTCAAGTCTATGACCGCTGGGGCAACAAGTGGATAGACTGGTCCTCAGGGGTGCTTATTACCAATGCGGGCCATGGCAGAAAAGAGATAGCCGACGCTTTAAGAGATGTTATAGAAAAGCCATTGCTGACAAGCTACTGTTTTGTTCACGAAAAACGGGCTGAGCTTACCGAAGCTCTCCAGGCTATAGCGCCTGAGCCTGCCAGCTACCAGGTATTTCTGCTCAGCACAGGAAGTGAGGCTGTGGAAAACAGTATAAAGCTGGCCCGGACCTATGCCTTACGCAACCATGGCGAGCGGAAAAAATATATTGTATCATTTGAAAATGCTTTTCACGGCCGGACCCTGGGTTCGCAGTTGGCCGGTGGTATGGAGCAGCAAAAAAGCTGGATTGTGGGTGAAGGCGCTACCTTCATCCAGGCACCCTTTCCCGACGGCTATAAGAATGAGGATACCTCATTTGAGTTGTTTTTAACCACTCTTAAGAAAAAAAATGTTAAAGCGGAAGAGATCGCCGGCATAATAACAGAATCCTTTCAAGGTGTAGGGCCCGATTTTCTGCCAACGGAATATGCTAAGGAACTGGAATCCTTCTGCCGCAGGAATGATATTGTGCTGATCTTTGATGAGGTGCAGGCGGGATTTGGCAGAAGCGGCCGGATGTTTACCTATGAGCATTACGGTGTGGCCCCTGATCTGATTATCTGCGGCAAGGGCATTTCTTCATCCCTGCCCATTTCAGCGGTAATCGGCAGGAAGGATATTCTGGGGTTATATGGGCCGGGTTCAATGACTTCTACACATTCGGCAAGTCCCCTGCCCGTAGTTGCGGCAATTGAGAGTTTGAAGATCATTCAGCGTGAAAAGCTGGTGGAGAATTCCCGGAACATGGGTGAGGTCCTGCTGCCTGAGTTGAAAAGGATTCAAGGATTATATCCGGAGGTTCTGGGCTGTGTTCACGGCAGAGGATTGGTAGCCGGATTACAGGTTGTCAAAGCGGGTACCAGGGAGCCTGATAAGCAAACCGCCTTAAAGATCAATGAGAAGTGTTTTCAGATGGGTCTTCTGATGTTCGCCCCGGTAGGGGTGGCAGGAGAATGCCTGAAAATTGCCCCTCCCTTAACTATTTCAGAAGAACCCTTGCGTGAAGCAATTTCCGTGTTTGAACAGGCCTGCAATGAGGTGCTCGGATAGATTTAAAGGAGATGATTCTTGAGTAATGGATGGATTACCTTTTCCGGTGAAAGAGTTGCTGCTCGCTATTCCTCTTCTTTGAGCACATTGATCAATACTTCACTGAGTTCTTTCATTTGATATGGTTTCCTAATGATCCCCCTGAAACCATAGTCCTTATAATCAGCCATTACCGGATCATTGGAATAACCGCTCGACACTATTGCCCTAACACCAGGGTCTATTTCCAGCAATTTCTCAATAGCCTCCCTGCCACCCATACCACCCGGTATTGTAAGATCCATAATAACTGCATCAAAGGAAGTGCCTTTATCCATTTCTTCTTTATATAGCTCTACTGCCCCTTCGCCGTGCTCGGCAAATCCACTTGAATAACCTAGAGATTCAACCATTTTTCCTGCAACTCTGCGAATTATTTCTTCATCATCCATAATCAGGATCTTGCCGCTGCCCCTTAAAAGTGCTTTTTTGGCTTTTACTTCATTTTCTCCGCTTAAAGAATCCTTTTGAGAAGCAGGAAGATAGATAGAGAATGCAGTTCCAGCCCCCTCTTTTGAATCAACGGATATGTATCCGTTGTGGTTTTTGATTATGGAATATGTTGCAGCAAGCCCCAGACCGCTTCCAGTTGTCTTTGTAGTAAAATAGGGGTCAAAGATCTTTGAGATGTTTTCTACAGGTATACCAACACCAGAGTCTTTTATAACTATTTTTATATATTTACCGGTCTCCAGGGGCAGATTATGATCGGCTTCCACAGTAATATTTTCAGCTTCAATTTTTATTACTCCGCCCTCGGGCATGGACTGGCTTGCATTAATTATAAGATTATTGATTACCTGGCCTATCTGACCCTCATCGATTTCCACAGATGCAAGATCATCAGCCGCTTTGAACTCATAACTGACATTGGAACCTCTTAAGGCAAAGGCTGATGTATCATTTATCAATTCCTGGATAGAGGCTGTTTTCATGACAGGCGCTCCGCCCCTGGAAAAGGTTAATAACTGCCGGGTCAAACCTGTTGCACTGTGACATGCCTTCGCAGCTTCTGTAAGCAGATCACAGGTTTCATCCTCAGGCTCTATATTGAGCTTTGCCAGTGAGATATTGCCCAGTATTGCCATAATGATATTGTTGAAATCATGGGCTATGCCTCCGGCAAGAATTCCCAGGGATTCTATCTTGTGAGCTTTGAGTAAATTTTCTTTCAGCTTTTTACGCTCTGTAATATCGCGAATTATTGAAACAATCCGGTAGATTTTTCCTTCTTTATCGAAAATGGGAATTTTATGTGTCTCTGTCCAGAAGCTGCTGTGATCTATTTCAGTTTGTTCAAGAGTGACCACAGATTTTCCCGTATTTAATACCTGCTCAAGCTCTTTTTGTATATTGGAATGTAGAAAGGGAAATACTTCGAACAGATCTTTCCCGATCAGATCACCTTCTATTCCAATTTTGCGGATATGATTGAGAAATGTTCGGTTATACAGAACAATGCGTAAATCCCGGTCCACAACATGAATAAAATCGTTCATACTATCGATAGTGGTCCTGTAAAACTGTTCGCTCTGCGCAAGCGCTTCTTCTGCCAGAGCGCGAGCTATGAAGCTCCCTATTCCGGAGGCAATGATCTCTAATGCGTTTCGGGATTCAATAGGAACCAGATCTTTTTTATATGAGGCAACATTCAAACAGGCAATAACTTTACCGTTATATAGTACAGGCAGTATTGCAATTGCCTTTAAACCTTCCTTTTCACCTGTTTCATTCAGCGGTAGACCGAGCTTGTGGTAATCGGAATAAACGGGCTTGCCTTTTTTTATAAGTATTGTATTGGCCGAAGAGGGATCATAATGAGACGAGCTCGGTACAAAATTGTCGGGCAGACCGGAATGATATGAGAGGTTGAATGCACCTGTAGTTTCATCTACAAGATAGATTCCGCCGCAGTCCATTTCTGAAATCCGGATAGCTCCCTCTACGCATAAGCGCAGTAGATTATCCAGCCCTGACAACTCACTGAGCTCCAATTCAAGTTGGAGTTGAGTGAGAGTAAGTTCTATATTCTTTCGAAGCTGGATTACGCTTTTTACCCAGGGAAAAAGCAGGCTGAATATAATAATTGTTGCAGCGCCCATGATTATGATGAAAATCTTAATCTGATGCATTGCACCTGTGGATTTCATGATCTCCGGAAGTGGAGTGGAAATACCGATTATCCAGACATACCCATCGAATTCTACAGGACTCCAGGCTGCGATTTCCTTTCCTTTATCCGGTAGCCAGATATACCAGCCTACACCCTCATGCCCATTCATGACAGATTCCGTCATATCCTGGTAATGGCAGGCTCCATATTCCTTTTGGATTTCAAAGATTTCAGCCATGCTTTTACCACGGCAATCCTTCGGAAAATCAGCGCTCAGGTCGAAGACCACATGATCGGGAGCATAGATCCAGGCGTCTCCATTATTCTGCAGGCGCACCGGGGCTATGAAGAGTCTGAATATCTCCTGTTCAATTTCCTCAATATCGGTGCGATTCAGCTTCTCGATCTGGAGCTGGATGTAGTTCTCGACACTGCGTGCTATTGACCGCACGATCTCGAGTTCTGTCTGCTGATAGGTCAGAATAATGATTTTTGTGGCTAGCCGGTAATGGTTTATCACGGCGTACCAGCCCAATACAAGCAGAAAGATAGTGCCGCTAAAAAGCACTATACCGTGAACAATCCGGCTCTGTTTACGCATGGGTTTATCTTTTTTCTCCATAATTTTCCAGATGTCCTTAAATGTGTAGATGTATATTTTTAAAACTTTAACAGCAATCTCCGGATTTTTCAACTTCAATCTATTTATTGTTTATGGTATTCTGTGATTAATAGACAGGCAAGAACTCTTTACATCTTGCCGCCTTAAAGGAGAAAATACTGATGTTTATTGATATTCATGCCCATGCTTATTCTCATCCATGCCCGCCCCAAGACGGAACCACAACCTTTGCCAATCCTGCGCAGCTCCTTAAGAGGTATGATGAAATCGGAATTGAAAGGGGAGTTCTGCTGCCTTTGATCGGTCCTGAGGTCTATCTCCCCCAATCCAATGAAGAGATACTCGATATATGCGAGAAATCCGGCGGGCGTTTTATTCCATTCTGCAACATTGACCCCAGGGGAATCAGCAACTCCTCTGATGCAAAGTTCGATATCTGGCTTAACTGGTATAAGGACCGGGGGGTTAAAGGTGTCGGTGAGGTAATGCCCAACCTCCCATTCATGCACCCATTGGTTCAAAACCTTTTTAAGCATGTTGAAGCTGCTGCTCTTCCCCTTACCTTTGATATCTCTGATCGAATAGGCGGGGATTATGGTTTGTATGATAATCCGGGGCTGCCGCAGCTTGAAAGCTGCCTTATTAAGTTCCCCAAGCTTAAAATATTAGGTCATGGTCCTGCTTTCTGGGCAGAGATCGCAGAGCTTGAAACACCGGGGGACAGGGCCGGGTATCCTGCCTATGCTGTAAGAAAAGAGGGGGTGGTGCCCAAGCTCTTTCGGCGATATCAAAATCTTTACGGTGATCTGTCTGCCAACAGCGGCTACAATGCCCTTGCCCGGGATCGGGAATATGCCGTAACCTTCATCAATGAGTTTAAGGATCGATTGCTCTTCGGGACCGATATCTGTGATCCGACAAAACCGCTTCCCCTGGCAGAGTTCATTACCAACCTCAAGAACGAGGGAAAAATATCTGAAGAGACATTCCAAAAGGTAGCAAGGGAAAATGGAGTTAAACTATTAGGATTGTGAGAGCCGTCATTTAAGGGGCAAGAAAAACCTTAAGGCTCACCCATTCTTATGCTTTTCTATGCGCAAGTATTGACAGGCGGTTTATTACCAGCTAAGGTTATTTAATTATTATGAAACGCATTAATCAGAGCCGTCGAAAGCAATTGCTCTTCTGTTTATACGTTCTTCTGCCCACATTAGCGCTTTATTCCTTTTTAAGATTCATTCCCATTGGTAGTACGATTATTCTCAGTTTCCAAAAGTGGAACCTTCTGGATGCGGTTAAGCCCTTTGTAGGGTTTAAAAATTACGTAAAGATGTTTCAGAGTCAGGAGTTTATTGGAGCATTAAAAAACACTGTTTTTTTCGTTCTCTTTACTGTTCCTGTTACAGTTGTTATTTCCCTTGCGTTGGCTGTAGGTCTTAACAGCAAGAAGGTTAAAATAGTACCTTTCTATCAGACAATTTATTTTATACCTGTTGTCACCTCCATGGTTCCTGTCGCGGTTGTCTGGAAGTGGATATATGATCCCTCATACGGGCTTTTGAATTACTTTTTGTCATTTTTTGGTGTTGAATCAAGGGCCTGGCTTATTGATCCCAAAAGCGCGCTCTCGTCAATTGCTATTATGAGCATCTGGAAGGTTATCGGCTACTATATGGTGGTTTTTTTAGTCGGAATTAAGGCCATATCGCCCCAGTACTATGAGGCGGCAGAGATTGACGGCGCTAACGGCTGGCAGAGGTTTACACGCATTACCCTGCCCCTGCTCAAGCCAATCACCCTGTTTGTGCTTGTTATTTCATCCATAAGAGCTTTCCAGGTCTTTACCCAGGTCTATGTGATGACCGTAGGCTCTCAAGGGGCGCCTGGAAATGTTGTTCGGGTTTTAGTATACGAGATTTATGAGAATGGTTTTAGATTTTTCAAGATGGGGTATGCATCAGCAGAAGCAATGATGCTATTCGCAATAGTAGCTGTATTAACCTTAATTCAGTTTAGAATTGCAAAGGAGAAGTGAGGGAAAGTATGCTTTTAAGCGGGTTTTCGCGGAAAACAATTGAAGGAACAACAACTGGACTCTTGCATATTATTCTTCTATTAGGTGCAGCCGTTATGGTTCTTCCCTTTGTATGGATGATATTAACCTCATTTAAGCCTGTAGATGAAGTTCTTTCCTGGCCGCCTAAGCTGTTTCCGCATCACTGGACTTTTTCAAACTATATTGGTGTGTTTCAAAAGTGGCCCTTCGGCAGGTTTATTATGAACAGTCTGATCCTTTCTGCCGTATCTACGGTCAGCATAATTATAACCTCTACACTCTCCGGCTTTGTATTTTCAAAGTACCGGTTCGTTGGCAAAGAAGCAATATTTTTTCTCCTTTTGGCTACAGTTATGGTGCCTTTCCAGGTTTTTATGGTTCCTTTATATTTAAACATGGTTAAAGTCGGGTTGGTCGATACCTATGGCGGTATTGTTCTGCCCTGGCTTATAATGAGCTTCGGTATATTTTTTATGCGGCAGAATATAGCCTCCATACCGGATGACCTTATTGATGCAGCCCGTATTGATGGCTGCTCTGAGTTTAGAATATTTCTAAATGTTATTTTTCCTCTGTCAAAATCGGCCATGAGCGCGCTTGCCATATTTGCCTTTATGGATGCCTGGGGCTATTTTATCTGGCCTCTTATTATAACAAGCACCACTGAGAAATTCGTTTTAGAGGTAGGTTTAGCTCTTTTTCAGCACCGCTTCTTTATAGATTATGGATCCACAACAGCCGGATCCACCATAGCTATTCTTCCGGTAATTATTGTTTTTATGATATTCAGGCGTAACATTATAGAGGGCATAACCCTGACCGGATTGAAGGTTTGATTAAATTTATGAGAATAGGGGTCATTAAGACCTTTGTATATAAAAACCAAATATTAGGAGGAGAGAAATGAAAGCTAAAATGAGACTGTTTTTAGCCGTTTTGCTTTTATTGGCCCTTGTGCTGCCGCTTAACTTAATAGCAGACGGTCAGGCTGAAGTAAAGAAAATAGGTACTATTAAGTACTGGCACGGTTATCCCGAGTTCGACCCTGTGTGGAAAGATATGTCAGCCCAGGATTTCATGGCAGAGAATCCGGGCGTTAAGGTCGAGATTTCGTCTTTCCCTTTGAGGGAATTCGAAAGAAAGCTTGCAGTTGCCCTGCCCGCCGGAACAGGTCCTGATCTCTACTATTTTGACCTTTCCTTTAACGTCAAGTTTATCGAGGCCGGGCTGGTTGCTAATCCACCGGCTAATGTGGAGGCATTTATCAAAAAGGGTTTTGCAAAACCTTATCAGGATCTCGCCACATATAAAGGTAAGCTTTGGGGCTTGCCCTATGGAGGGGAATTAAAGGTTGCCTACTGGAATACGGACATGTATGCAGAGGCCGGTTTGGATCATGCACCTGCCAATTGGGATGAGCTTGTTGATTTTGGCCGTAAAACGACCAAGTATGACGCTTCCGGTAACGTTACTCGCAGTGGAGTCAGTTTGAGGCTCTCAGGCGGAGGAAGCGGCATAGCTGAAAAGTTCTGGATGTGGATGATACCTGCCGGAGGTACTATTGCCGAAGCAGGCAAGGAAGCCGGTAAGTATCATTCCGCTTATGACAATGATGCGGGAAGGAACACTTTAAAGCTCTATATTGATTTTCTTTATAAATATAAAGTGGACAGCTTTAAAATAAAGCATGACGCCGAAGCCTTAGCTCTTAAGCAGACTGCATACTTTCAGAGGGAATCCTGGGTTATCGGCTATATGAAAGAGCATGCTCCGAACGTAAAATACGATGTTGCCCAGTTGCCTGTAGGAACGAGAGTCGGCGGGCCTGTTATGGGAACAAACATCAATGTTTACTCGAAATCAAAGATGCAGGATTTGGCATGGGAATTTGCTGTGTATCTTGAGAATGAAAAATACTTGAAAGCCGTAATAAATGATGTAGGATGGCTTACAAGCAGAAGCGACATTAGCTACGAAGATGTTTTTCAGAAAGAGCCGCGTTTAAGACCAGCCATGACCATGCCTGAGGGCTTCCACGGGGAATCTTATCCATTAACTACAGCCACTGATGAGATCTATACCAAGTTGGCGGAAAAGATGGTTATTGCATTCCAGGATGCCAGTCTTGTGGACAATCCTGCCGGTATTGCCAAGATTATTTCTGAGGCGGCCAAGCAGACAGATGAAATACTCAAAGAAGCAGGGGCATACGGCAAATAATCATTCGCATAATGGTTAATTCAGGGCGCTGTGTCGTAAAACACAGCGCCCTTTTCTAAAATGAGCGCTATAACTAAACAGTTTCGTATTTAATATTTAGAACTCTTCCCTCTCTGTATATTTTGGGTTTCATATTTTCAGGCTTTTTTTCCGGCCATATAGAGATATAAATATAAACAAGCTCATCACTGAGAGCAAGGATTCTGTGTTGAGCTCTTCGGGGAATATATACAGCCATTCCACCTTCAATTTCCTTTGTTTCATCCTCAATGGTCAGCTCCCCCTTACCCTTAAGAACAATAAATATTTGTTCCTCATGGTTGTGGGCATGGGTTTCTGTTTCAAATCCCCTTTTCATCCTGACCGTTGCCGCCACACTGGATTCCGTTAACTCCGGACCCACTAAAATATCTTCGCTTCTGTCGTATTCTCCCTTTACCCTTTTTCTGAAAGCCATGTCATGGTATTGAATCAGATGCATTTCGCCTCCCTTTTAAGTTGATCGGCATCAAGTATAGCATAGTTTTTGTTATTGAGTATAATGTGAGTTATAGGTTATCCTTGGTTTAAATCTTTAAAGAAAACGGAGAAAATTATGACTTCAAAAAGTTTAAGGGTGCTCATTATCGGCGCCCATCCTGATGATGCTGACATTACCTGCGGCGGCCTGGCCCTTAAATATACGGATTCAGGTCATGTAGTAAAATTCTTAAGTTGTACTAATGGGGATACGGGACACCATGAGATCGGTGGTATTGAGCTGGCCCGCCGGCGTTATAATGAATCCCAGGCCTCGGCAAAGATTGCCGGTGTTGCAGAATATGAGGTGCTCGATAATCACTGCGGTGAGCTTGAACCTACGGTGGCCAACAGGAGGGTAATAATCAGGATAATCCGGGAATTCAGGCCGGATATAATCATTACGCACAGGCCGAATGATTATCATCCGGATCACAGGTACACTTCACAGCTTGTTCAGGATGCGTCCTACATTATTACCGTGCCCAACATGGTGTCGCTTACCGACATTACACCCCGTTTTCCGTGGATTTTCTACATGTACGATAAATTTCAAAAGCCTTATCCCTTTATACCGGATATGGTTGTTGCAATTGACGATGTAATTGAAAAGAAAGTGGATATGATTCACTGCCATGAATCCCAGATGTATGAGTGGCTCCCCTTTAACCAGGGTATACTGGATCAGGTTCCGGCGGATGAAGCAAGCCGCCGCAAATGGGTAGCTGACTGGCGTCTGCCCTTTTTTGAGAAGATAGCGGATAAGTACAGGGATAAGCTTATTGAACTCTACGGCAAAGAAAAGGGGAAAGCTGTTAGATATGCTGAAGCTTATGAAGTGTGCGAGTATGGGGCTGATATTTCCCCTGAAGAGCTTGGGGAGATTTTCCCCTTTGGAGGTATTTTATGATTATCGATTTTCATGCGCATGTAGGCGATTTACGCTCCCCTGAAGAAACGGAGCATAGTCCGATTACCCTGGATGACCTTATTGAGCGTCTGGATGATGAAGGGATAGACAAAGCAGTCCTGCTGCCCGTAAATGTCAGCCCGGAGAGTTGTAAGGCCCCCGGATTTTTTTCTACCCGGTCGGATATTGTAAGCCAGCTGGAAGCAGCAGCCCGATATCCGGAGCGTTTGATCCTGTTCGGAAATCTTGATCCACGCATGGGGTGCCTGGGCAATCTTGAGCCCCATCAGGTTGCCAATCCCCCGAAGACCGACTTCTCAGTGTTTCTGAAGCGCTTTAAGGAGATGGGATGTGTGGGTATAGGCGAAGTAACAGCCAACCTCCCCCTGGATGATCCCAGGGTTATAAATATGTTCAGACAGTGCGGAGAATGGGAAATGCCTGTGCTTTTTCACTGCACGGGCCCGGGCATGGGAGTATACGGCCTGTTCGATGAAGTGGGGTTGCCCCGTCTGGAGAGGCTGCTTAAAGAGGCTCCGGATACTACGATTATCGGTCATGCACCGGGATTCTGGTCTGAGATAGCAGGAAACTTGAAGCCGGAGCATAAGTTTATCTATCCTGAAGGGCCTATAGAAAAAGAGGGCAGCCTGCCAAAACTGCTTCGCTCCTGCCCCAATCTGTACACGGATATATCTGCCAACAGCGGTTACAATGCCATAAGCCGGGATAAATCCTTCGGTGTTAAATTCTTGACGGAATTTCAGGATAGAGTGCTGTTAGGCACGGATGTGTGTTTTAATGGTAAAGAGGGCAGGATGCCTCATCTATCATACCTGCGCAGCCTGCGTGCCGATAAGCTGATAAGCTGTGAGGTTTTTGATAAGATTACAGGGGATAATGCGCTCAGAATACTGAAATTATATAAGCATAAATAGGAAGACGATATGCATGATGACCTGGCTGTTAATGGCGGCGCAAAAGCCATAACCCTGGATCAGGAGGAAGCTCTCCGCTGGCCCAGGCTGACTGAAGAAGATGAACAGGCAGTACTCGAGTTGATGCGTAAGAACGAGATTTCCGTTTCCCAGGAGCCTATGAAACTGGAAAAGGAGTTCTCTCAATTTTTAGATGCCAAGTATGCCCTGGCAGAGGTCAATGGCACAGCGGCTCTGTATGCAGCCCTTTTTGTTTTGGGTATCAAGCAGGGGGATGAGGTTATATGTCCTTCGTATACCTATTGGGCTTCGGCTATGCCCGCAGTTACCCTGGGCGCGAAAGTAGTATTCTGCGAGGTTGATCCCAAAAACCTGAATATGGATCCTGAAGATTTCAGGAAGAAAATAACACCCAAAACTAAAGCCGTTATTCCGGTGCACCTGTGGGGCCTTCCCTGCGAGATGGATGAAATTATTGGAGTTGCCCGGGAAAACAACATCGCTGTTATCGAGGATGCCTGCCATGCGCACGGTGCGGAGTATAAAGGTAAGAAGATGGGTACGCTGGGGGATTTCGGTTTTTTCAGTTTCCAGGCTTCAAAGAACCTTCCGGGCGGCGAGGGAGGAATGCTCATAACGGATAACGAAGAGTATTATTACCAGGCCGTTACACTGGGCCATTACAGAAGGGCGGCTGATTTGCCGGAAAAATACAGTAAATATCAGCATACCTGTTTAGGCTTCAAACACCGCATGTCACCGCTCCATGCAGCCATTACCAGGGTTCAGCTTAAAACACTTGAAAAGAAAAATGAAATCCGAAACGGTAATATAGAAAAGTTGTTGAAGGCGTTGGAAGAGCTTCCGGGATTTGAAATCTATTGGCCTCCTTCATATATAAAGAGGGTGTATTATGAAAATGATATAGTATACCGGGGGGAGGAGACAAAGGTGCCAATCGACCGGCTTATTGAAATGCTCAAGGCTGAGGGTGCAGTGGTTCGGCGTGACCGCTATCCTCTGCTCCACCAGCAGCCCTACTTTGTAGAGAGAGGCAGCAACCCGGAGGATCTTCCGGTAACCAGGGAGATCAGTGAACATGTTATAGCGCTTCCAACTTTTCCCGGAGATGACGGAAGACTGGTGGAACAGTATATTGATGCTTTCAGAAAAGTGGCTAAAAGCTTTTAGTATTGCCGCAAACTATTACCTTTAAAATCTCGCGTGTTCAGTTACCTAAAAGTACTCCTACCTTTTTGACTGCATCTGCGGCATCAAACCCGACAGCATCGGCCCCGATTTCACTGGCAAACTCCTCGGTAACCGGACACCCGCCCACAATTACCTTTACCCTATCCCTGAGTCCCTCTTCTTTCATTTTGTCTATGACCTCACCCATTACCTGGAGGGGCAGGGTTAAAAGAGTGGACATACCCAGGCAATCAGCGTTGTTTTCTTTAACAGCCTTTATAAAGGCCTCGATTTCCACATCGATTCCGATGTCGACAACATCATAGCCATTGGCCTGCAGCACCGAAGCCACTACCGACTTGCCGATGTCGTGGATATCCCCCTTGACCGTACCGATCACCATCTTTCCCAGCGCCTCCCGTTTGAGACCCGATGAGGCAATCTGTTCATCGAGCAGCTCGGTGCCTTTCTTCATCACGTCGGCAGCCATGATCAGTTCGGGAAGAAACACGACCCCGGCGCCGAAATCATCGCCCACCTTCATGATGCCCCTGGCCAATCCTTTTTCAATGGCATCCAACGGATTCATCCGCTGCTGGATTCCGTCTTTCACCAGGCGAACACATTCTTCTGAATCACCGTCTATTACGGTCTGAGCCAATTTATCGAAATATTCCTGATCCATGGTTTCCTCCTATCCTCTCTTGGGTGGTGTAT
>JAUVWI010000060.1 GCA_030604195.1 Spirochaetales bacterium | reverse complement strand
TGACCTCATAGCTCCCACCTCTTTCAGTTACAGTAATATTGAGTCTTTTCTCTTCATAGCCATCCCGGCATACCGTAATCGACAGCTTATTGCCCAAAGGGAAAGTGGAGCTGAAATTACCGCGGCCAACAGGCTTTCCATTGATCAGGATCAAAGCATCTCCCGGCAAGGTGTTTATGCTGATCTCCGCATCTTGAGGCTCTACCTTAATGGTAATGGCCACCAACTCCGGTCCTTTTATTTCAGAGACAACATCAGGAACATCTATCATTCTGATCCCCTCTATTGCCTCTAAGGCTTTCCTGCTCTCTTCGGAGAGCTCTGCCGGCGGCGCCACAAAACTTGAGACACTCTGAATAACCCCTTCAACCCTCTGATCAAGCAGACGGAATTGTTCCTCTGATAGGGTTGTCTCCATTTCTGCGATAATGGTGTCCACCAACTCTTCCAGCTCTTTAAAGGAAGCCTCAGTTTCCATTGAGGCCTGCTTGGTAATAAGAATTTCCTGATCAGCCGCCACAGTGTAGGCTGAATCGCCGATTTTCTGCAGGAGTTCCAGGACACGCTCTTCCTTTTCAGGCAGCCTGGCTATTAATCCGTCCACACCAATAGAGGCGGGCATAATCTGAAGGGCTCCGCTCTTTACTGCCAGCAGGGTTCCTCCCTTTTCATCCACCCGAACACCGAACCGTGTTCCCCTGACCCCCATAACCGCAGTCATGGTCTTGATGTCAAATTTCTGATCACCCCTTAGTTTGCCTACTTTATGGAGCACGGAACCCGCTGCAATATTAAGAGAAATATTACCTGCTCCGGATTCAAGGAAAAGCTCTTCTATGGCGAGTATGGTATTTGCCTCTATTCTGACCGCGGCCAGACCGCCGAATTGCAGCTCACAGTAGGAATCTTCAGCAACCTTAACAGTATCTCCACCCTGAAGATAATCACCAATTCCCAGGGGCTGCCAATCATTCTGCTGCAGCACAAAGCTGACTCCGGAAATAAAGGTCACTAATGCTTTGTTTTGTGCCGGGGCTGAAGGCTCAGCCGCCGAACGTTCCGCGAATTGCTCTTCTGCCGCCCTCCGGCAGGTAATTATTAACATTGATGTTAACATTGATAATAGAATAATAAAGAGAATAGAAAGAAAGCATAATCTATTAAAGGATATCATCAGCTCCCCCTGAATTCCTATATATCCCCCCCTGGCGGTTTTGTCAATGAATAGCCTTTAAAGATCAGTCATTTCCCTCTATAATCAAGGCCATGATAATAGGCTACGCACAGACCGCTACCCGTTTCGGGGAAAAAGAGTTCAACTTCAATCAGGCAGCGGAACTGCTTAAGGATGTTAAGGCCGATCTGATAGTTTTGCCCGAGCTTTTTGCCACCGGCTATACTTTTGTCTCAAGGGAGGAAGCTGCAGGGCTGGCTGAAGAGCTGGATGGCCCCACCTTGCTTTTCCTTAAAGGTTTGGCCCAAAAAACAGGCGGGGTGCTCACTGGCGGCTTTGTCGAGAAAGAAGGGACTAAAATCTATAATTCCCAGGCTTTAGTTTCTGAAAGAGGGGTAATTGGCGTCTACCGCAAGCTCCACCTCTTTAACAGGGAGAAGCTCTGGTTCACCCCGGGGAATCTGCCCCTGAAAGCCTATAGGGTTAAGGGTGTTAAAATTGGTATGATGATCTGCTTCGACTGGATTTTTCCGGAAACAGCCAGAACTCTGGCCCTGCTGGGAGCGGATGTTATTGCCCATGGGACAAACCTGGTACTGCCCTATTGCCAGAAAGCCATGGTTACGCGCTGCCTGGAGAACAGGGTCTTTGCAGTAACGGCCAACCGCATTGGCAGGGAGAAAAGGGGGGGTGACGACTTTACCTTTACCGGCGCCAGCCAGATAACTGCATTCAATGGCGAAGTGCTTTCCTCAGCCCCGGAAAACCGGGTTTTTATTGACACAGTTGAGATCGAGGTTGAAAAAGCCGGGGATAAGCGTATAAACGAGTTCAACGACCTGCTGGCGGACAGGAGGAAAAAGTACTATTTCAATACCTGACAGCCGCTTTGCCGCCCAATACCGCCGCAATAGAGGAGATAGTCTTAAGCTATTCTTCAGCTAAAAAACCCAGCTCTTCTTCAATCCGGGCTGCATTTGCAGTATTCAGCTCCATTAAACGGCGCAGGTGGATCATACTGTCAACATCAATTTCCTTAAAGCGAAAACCCAGGTAATCACCCTCACGGTGCACCAGTTTTGCTGCTACAGTCAGGGTAATATCCGAATGTTCCAGCTTGATCTTAAGAAGCGCCTCGCCCCCGAGGAGCAGAGACTCAGCAGCCGCCGGCTTGATCAAGGCGCCCTTCAGCGAAATATTCTCCAGATTAAAGGGAATTTCCTTTTGATCGGTTACCACCACACCGGCAATATTAAAATCGGCACGGCTGAATATTCTCTTTTTCATTATCTTATTATGTAGTCCAACAGGCGGCCGGTCAATCCCCTGGGTCAGCCGATTTCTTTTTTAAGGGTGTCGGCATCTCTGAATAAAATAGCCTCCAGCCCTAATTCCGCGGCGCTCTCTACATTTTCCGGATCATCATCAATAAAAATTGCATCCCGGGCTTCAACCTGCTCCTTCCGGAGAATATATTCAAAGAAGGCGGCTTTAGGTTTGGCAATACCCATGATGTGGGAGGCATAGAGATCATCAAAAAGCTGATAATCACCTCGCTCAATTCTCTTTAAATAGTGGGGTTCTATGGTATTGGTTCCACAGACAACCCTGCTCTCTTGCTTCAGAGTTTCAACTATTGCCACAGTTCCCTTATTCAGCCGGGGATCAAAGAATTTACCGAAAAGCTCTTCCTTAATCTCCTTACCGGAGACCCGGAAAAATCTCTGCCAGAACTCCTGAGCGGTGATCCGTCCTTCTGAAAGCTCAATTTCATTTTCTGCCGCTAAAGAAGTAAATTCTTCTCCGGATATATTTAGATATTCGCTTATCCGGGCAAGCACATTGCCGTCAGTGGATACAACCCCGCCCATATCGAAGATGTAGAGTTTTTTCATGTTAATTCCCCTGCTGCTGATTTCTGCCAACCCGGCGGGCTATTATTGCCCTGGAACCAATTTTCAGTCTATACTAAGCCGCTTTAAAGCTCAATCGCTTTTCATGGTTGGGAAATACCGGTTATTGGAACAAGGAGAGCTAAAAACTGATATGGCGAAAGCCGTGCCCCGGGAAATTATCGATTTTTTTACCAGCCGCTCCCGCTTTTACCTGATAGGCCACGAAGAGCCTGACGGCGACTGTTTAGCTTCTCAGCTCGCTTTAGCCCACTTTCTGAAACGCCAGGGCAAAGAGATTGGCCTCTTTTCACCCGGTCCCTTTATCCGGCCAGAGATCCTGCCCTATAGGGATAGCTTCAGCCGCAGGATTCCCGCTTCAGAAGGGAGCGGAGCGAGCGAAGTTGATGCGGCCGCGGTTATCCTGGATTGTTCCACAATCGACCGCATAGGAGGGGAACTGGCTACGGATATAAGCGCTCTTGAAACCCTGGTAATTGATCACCATTCATCCGGAAGTAAATTCGGCGATCTCCGCTATATAGATAGTGCAGCGCCTTCAGTTACCTTTCTCATCTGGAAAGTGATCACTGCCATGAACTGCAGGCCTGACCGGCAGGAGGCTGAATTACTCCTCTTCGGCTTATGCACGGACACCGGTTTTTTCCGCCATCTTGAAGCAGGATCCGCTGAAGTTTTTCAGGCCGTGGCCGCCTTAACCGCCGCTGGAGCCTCGCCCCGGGAGTGCTACCGGCTGATCTACGGCGGCAGATCCCTTGAATCCAGGATACTTACCGGCAGAGTGCTCTCCCGGGCCCAAACATTCTTAGACGGCAGGATCATTGTCACCCACGAGACCCTGGCCGATAAAAATGAACTGGGCAAAGAAAGCCGGGATTCAGACTCAATATATAGCCGGCTTCAGGGAGTAAAAGGCTGTCATGGTGTGGTTTTTATCCGTGAAGAAAGCGAGGGCGAATATTCTGTAGGTCTGCGCTCAGACCATAGCCTGGATGTAGGCAGGGTGGCTGAATCTTTCGGCGGCGGCGGCCACCTCGGGGCAGCCGGCTTTACCTGGCACGGCAGCCGTGAGCAGATAAAAAAAAGGCTGCTGGAAATATTTGTTCGAAATCTTCCACAGCAGCATTAATACTTGACGCTTAACAGGTTAACCTTTAAGGCCCATTTGTTCTTATATTTTATTATGCTCGCGGGGCGTTTCAATGGCTTCTAAAATACTCGATCTTTTTCTCCACAGCCTGTGAGATCGCTGCTCTAAGACATTCTCCTGCTAAAGTCTCGTCGTAGCCACCCGAACCCCCTATGCCCAGAGCGGACCCTATTACCTTTTCAGCTTCTCCTTTGCCGAATGCAGAGTAAACAATTTGCGCCGTTTCAACATCAATTACCTTTAGATCAACTTCTACTTTTACTGTTTGTATTTTTTGTTTGGCAATTAGAATATCACGCCCCTCTGTTTTTACACCAAAGTTGCTTATGACTCCTGAAATCAAATACTCGCAATTTAATATCTTCCCAACTTCTGCTGCATTATCCTCTTGACTTAAATCACTTAATTGAAACTCTAGTTCCTTGAGAACAGCATCCAACTTCTCCCTCTCAATAATGATAAAATTACCGGAACGGCTAAGTTCTGATACAAGAATTTGCGCAGCCGAATCTGAGAGCCTCCGTGCTCCATATTTCGTCGTGTTTTTAAAGTCAATGATCGCTACCCTTATCTGCTTATTTAGTTTCTCATATTCAACTATCATAGTGCTTGAACTTGTTATGCATGAAGAAAGTATGATAATTCCAATCAGAACAGAGATTATACTGATGCATTTCCTAATTCTCATAGACTGACCTCCACATATTAAACATCCGAAATTATCTAGGCAGCGTTTTTACGGAAGTATTTACAACGATTCGAATATGCTCAATAAGCGGATGGCTGCCAAGTAATTTAAATATAGCATCTGTTCCCACTTCAACTGCAAATTGCTCTGCTGCCGTTTTTGCTATCTCTACGGGATTGATTACGAATTTTGATTCTTTGGATGTGCGCTCGTCCTCCCACTTCAACTCTTCGGATATTGTATCATATATTTTAAAATTTGCCATGAATTCCTTTTTGAAATATACCCCTAAAAGAACTCGCTTTGCTTCTATGATATTTCCATATAACAGAGAATCAGCATGTATTTCTGCAGCTATTTCCTTAATAGTTACAGTTTCCAACTGACCACCTTCAGTAATACCAAGCTCATCGAGCTTGGTATTAACAGTCTCTAAATCGAGTACCTCAAAGCCGTATCTTGTCAACTGATTGTACATAACTGCTCGGGCAATTTTTTCAACTGCCACATCGGCGGTATCGTTTGTAAAAGGCATTATGGCAATTCTTTTTGGCTCCCAGTCAGGGCCCAAAAACTTAGCTGATACACAGCCTGATAATGTTAATAAAATCAACAGTATAAAAAAACTACTCCAGAAAAAATGCCTTCTCATATTATTCTCCTTTTCTTAAATATAATATTTCAATATTTATATGACGCTATATAATATATTGTCAATATATTGAATTCTGCCAGCACTGACGCATAGGTGATCTCCGAAAAAGCTCTGGCTGGGGGGCTGCAGGGGCTGAATATGGTAGATAGAAACTGCGCGGGAGGGTTGTTGGTGGTGCCGTTGGCGCCATTATGGCTAGGTTGCCGACAAAGGACGGTCAAATCGTTTCATGGGAACAGAGAGTACACTATGAACGAGGGAAATAAAATTTGACGCAGCTATCATCCTGGGCTATCAATGCCTCTGCAGTCGGTTGCGAACTGGGAATAAGCACTTTAGTAGTGCAAACCAAACCCCAGTGAGCTCGTGAATAAGGCGCTCTTGATAAGGTGGGATATCCCGGTATACTTGGTACCCTTCGGGACTGAATCCAGATTCCCATACCATTCCTGGGTTTGCTCGATGTCTGCATAGACGTACGAGAAGTCGGCCGCCAGGAATAGGAAGGGCTTGAATCGGCCGATTGAACGTTTTAATGTATAACGTCCTTCCAGCGAGCAGAGCAGGCCGTGTCCTATTCCCTCTGAGGTAGAGAGTTTTGTTCGCAGTATATGGTCATCGTAGTCGGAGATCAACATGAGCAGGTAGCCGGCTGCCAGGTCCACTGCCAGGTTCGGGGTAGTAATACGAAAGGCGAATCCGGCCATGGGAGCATGATGCGTAATCTGATACTCCATGACTTTCAGAGTAGGGCTTGCTGAGACGACGTACAACTCATATTCTCCATTGAGGTCCGTGTCCACGTACTGCCATCCCTCGTATCCCATGATGTCGTAATCCACATACTGATACCGGTAGCCACTTGTAGCGTAGACAGCGAATCCCTGCCGCGAGTACAATCTTGCTTCAGCCCTGACAGTGGCCTGCAGATATCTCATCTCGGTATCCGACTCCGTATAGCTGAAGTAGATGGGCGGATAATCCTGATAGAGGAACCAGTCGCTGTCCTTCATCACATTGCTCGGGTCGCCAAGGTTCGTATAGAATGAGGTACGAACCGCCCACGGCATTCCGCGGTTCGTGTGTTTCTCGAGAGCGGCCCTGAGGCCGACAACCGTCGAACTAAGGGGAAACTCGAGAAGGCTCATGACCCCCAACACGGGATCGGTCACTTCCAGTTCATAGCTCGTCTGGCCGAACATCCTGGCAATGGTGCCGGCAAACGAGAACTCGAGCTGCTTATCGGCAAAAAGCGCTGCACCGAGAAATATTAAGGCAAAGGTAATAGCGTACCTTTTCATCTTTGGATCCTCCAAAACCGGGATATCCTTTACTGAAAGCAAATTAACTAAATGCAAAGAGTACAATTAATCAAAGCATTAAGGTAAAGAAAATCTATTCCTTGGGCACATACACGCCTGAGACTACCTCTAACTTATATTTGCCGTTGCTTTCTTCATAAACTGATAACGTTTTTTTCTCGTAGATACTCAGGTCAATTTTTGTTTTTTCTCTAGATACGTCTATAAACTCAGAACGTATATATCCTTCACTCTGTGCTTTCTCTTTTTCAGTTGAAACATTAAGGCTTTCAATTGCATTTGTATACGATGTCATTGTAGGATTGGAGTATGCCCACAGTCCGACATCATAATAGGTATCATCACCATCTGTGAAGAATATTTTGCCTTCCTCAGCACTGAGGGTGTAGTACATCCAATGTGCTTGGCCATCAGAGATATATTCTAAATAATAACTCCCGGCAAAGTGTCGTAGTATTCTAATCTATAAATAGTACCCGGCAGGGTGGAATCATCACAATAAAAGTAACTAGGTGTATAAACCCAGTCAAAGGAAATATAAACACCGCCCTCGTCACCTTTTCATCCCCCGATGAATGTAATAATGATGAGAATAAGAATTATTTTAACGAACCTTTTCATTTTTAATCTCCTCATTGGTATATTATAGATATAATTATACTATAAAATCTTTTTTTTGGTCAATTAGCAAATCCTCTATATAAAAACTAAAAGACGGAAAAAATCTATTTGTTTGTACGTATCTATTGAGTGTGGCTTTATAATTTATGCGTCAGGTCTGATAAGCTTTTTCATAAGGCACCAGCAAGCCACAGAACTTTGCACTTAACAGCACTTCGCTTACTTTGACAATTAGGCGCTGAACAGCTAAACTGGTATCAAGTAATCACCTGAAAAAGGGGCCTGAAGTTGAAAGAAATTACCTGGTATTTCCCCAGCACCCTGGAAGAGGTTCCGGAGCTGTTAAAAAAAGAGGGGGTCTTTGCCCACGGCGGGGGCACTGCTCTTCTGCGCAGCAACTTAGCCAGGGTTGAGGGGTTAATCGATCTAAAAGCTTTACCCTTGAATTTCTGCCGCGATAGTGAGGGGGTTATCGAGATAGGCGCCGGCTGCACTTACAGCCAGACAACCGAAGTTTTACAGAAAATTGACAGCCATAATATCCTGATCCCCGCTTTGAGTGGAGCCGCATCCACGCCCTTAAGGAACCGGATTACCCTGGGGGGCTCCATAGCCTTTTTCCCGGTGTGGTCTGACCTTATGGGCCCGCTCCTGGCTTTAGAAGCGGAAGTAACCCTTATCGGCTCCAACAAGGGCAGCTTCCCACTGGTTGAGTACCTGAAAAAACGTGAAATCAGAAACCGGAGCCTGATTACCGGTATATCTTTTAAAAAGCGGGAACTGAACTCCTATTATTTCCGCCAGAGCCGCACCCGCTTCGATTACTCTGCTTTTTCCATAAGTATCCTGGTAAATAAAATCGCCTCCCTGCCCGAATCTCTGTGCGCTTCCAGCTCCCCGTCCGCTTATACCTCGCTCTCAGCTTCCAGGATCGAAGAGGCGGTAATTGTTATTGTGGGCTGCCGCAATAAATTCACCAGGCTCTCTTCACTGGAGGACTCGCTGAAAAGCTGCAGCCCGGCTGATCTTCAACCAAAAGATATTGCCGGCAGCCTCGAAGTGGAGTTTGCCGCAAAAAAGAATTACAGCCCCGATTACCTCAAACATCTTGCCGCTGTAGAGCTGGAAAGAGGTCTTAAGGCTGTTCTAAGGAGTTAAATATTGATTGGCAACTTTATAATTAATGGCGAAAAAAGAGAAATTTCTTTTCACTCTTCGGATTTGCTTTTAACCCTTTTGCGGGATAATGGTTTCACCGAGGTCAAAGAGGGCTGCAGACAGGGTAACTGCGGCGCCTGTCTGGTCCTGCTTGAGGGAAAAGCGGTCAACTCCTGCCAGGTCCTGGCTGCCTCGGCCATAGATATGGAGATAACCACTGTAAAAGGGCTGGGAACTATCCATGAGCCGCATATTATTCAGAGGGCTTTTGTTGAAACAGGCGCCGTGCAGTGCGGTTTCTGCACCCCGGGAATGATCATTGCGGCCTACGCACTGTTGAAAAAGAACCCCGCGCCCGATCAAGAAGAAATCAAAGAAGGATTGGACGGCAATCTCTGCCGCTGTACCGGCTATGAAAAAATCATCGACGCAGTAAAACTGGCTGCAGAAAGGATAGGGCAAGATGAATGATTTTTTAAATATCGGCAAAGCGATTCCCAAGAGAGATTCCCTTGCCCTGGCTGCCGGGCGGGAGAAATTCACCGCGGATATAAAGCTGGAGAATCCTCTGAGCCTGGCCCTGCTCTATTCCCCCCATGCTCATGCCGAGATTGTAGATATTGACTATGCAGCGGCCTTAAAGCTGGAAGGGGTGGTTGAGATATTATGTTATAAGAATGTGCCCAGAGTCCTCCATACCACTGCGGGCCAGGGTTTTCCAGAACCATCCCCCTATGACACCGTGCTATTCGACAAAAGAGTTCGTTTTGTGGGTGACCGGGTAGCTCTGGTAGCTGCGGAATCAATGGAAATTGCCCGGCAGGCGCTTAGCCTTATCAAAGTAGAATATCGGCTGCTGGAAGAACTCTTTGATATGGAAAAGGCCATGTCGGATACAGCTCCCCGGCTGCATGTTGATGATGAGTTTGCCAGGATACCGGTGCCCTACCAGCCGGAGAAGAACCTTGCCGCAACTCTGGATATTTCCTTTGGCAATCCGGACAAAGGTTTCCGTGAGGCGGACTTTGTAGAAGAGCGCACCTACTCCATGCAGTATGCATCGCACTGCGCAATTGAGCCTCACACCACCAGCGCCTTATTTGACGAGCAGGGTAGATTGGTAATCATTACTTCCACACAGGTCCCCTTTCATGTACGCCGCATAGTAGGTTTCCTGCTCGATATTCCCACCGGAGAGATCAGGGTTATTAAGCCGCGGATCGGCGGTGGCTTCGGGGGCAAGCAGGAGGTTATTTTAGAGCCCCTGGCAGCCCTGGTTGCCTGGCGCACAAAGAGAGCAACACAGATTACGCTCTCCAGAAGCGAAGTCTTTATTTCAACACGCACCCGCCACGCCATGCGAATACGTCTAAAAACCGGCGTTTCCAAAGAAGGCCGGATCACTGCTTTAGATATGGATGCCCTGATGAATGCCGGGGCATATGGTCCCCATGCCCTGACCGTTCTTTCCAATACCGGTTCCAAGGTGCTGCCCCTCTTCAATAAAATTGAACATCTGAAGTTCAAGGGTAGAACCGTATACACCAACCTGCCGGTTGGCGGCGCTTACCGGGGATACGGCGCTACTCAAGGATACTTTGCCTTAAACCAGCACCTTGATATTATTGCCCGCCGCCTTGAAAGGGACCCGATTGAGCTCTGCAAAGAGTGGCATATTGCGGAGGGAGAGGGGTCCCAGGTATTTGAGGTCCTGGGCGAAGGCACCGAAGGGGTGGAACAGATCATCAGATCCTGCAAGCTCGATGAGTGCCTGGACAGGGGGGCTGAAGCTATAGGCTGGCATGAAAAGCGCAACCGGCGCTTAAAGGGGTCAGGGGACAGGGTAAGGGGCGTGGGCCTGGCTGTAGCCATGCAGGGTTCAGGCATTCCCGAAGTTGATATGGGCAGCGCCTCCATGAAGATGAATGAAGACGCTTCCTTTAATCTCCTTATTGGAGCAACCGATATCGGCACGGGTTCTGATACTATTCTGGCCCAGATAGCTGCCGAGGTGCTGAAAATACCACCGCAGAAGATTATTGTGCTCTCTTCAGATACCGACCTTACACCCTTTGATGTAGGCGCCTATGCATCTTCAACCACCTATATTTCCGGAGGAGCGGTGCAGAAATGCGCCCTGAAGATCAAGGAGCAGATAATTTCAGTGGCAGCCAAGATGCTTAAGGCCGAAACCAAAGATCTCTTTTTGGGGGAGCAGATGGTAATAAACCGGCAGAGCGGGGAAGAGCTTCCCCTGCAGGATATCTGTATCTATGCCCTCTATACCAGAGACCAGTTCCAGATACAGGCACAGGCCTCCCATATTGCTTCAGAATCACCGCCCCCCTTTGCCGCCCAGTTCGCCGAGGTGGAGGTTGACCTGCTCACCGGCAGGGTGGATGTGGTTAAATTTGTATCGGCCGTGGATTGCGGCCAGCCCATTAACCCCCCCCTGGCAGAGGGACAGGTGGAGGGTGCGGTGATAAACGGCATAAGCTATGCCCTGTGTGAAGAGTATAACTTCGATTCGAAAGGGAAAATGGTCAACCCCGGCTTCGGGGATTATAAAATATTCACTGCTGCGGATATCCCGGAAATGGAGACCATTATAGTCTCTTCCCATGAGCAGAGCGGCCCCTTCGGGGCAAAATCTATTTCGGAAATCGCCATAAACGGACCGGCGCCGGCAATTGCCAATGCCATCTTTGATGCCTCAGGGGTGAGAATGTACCACACCCCCTTTACACCGCAGAGGGTCTGGAGAGAGCTGAATAAATGATCCTGCTTAAAAACTGCTATTATATTTTAAGCGGTCAGGAGCAGAACCCCAGCTATGGCTGGGACATACTGGTTCAGGATAATAAGATCGAGGAGATTGCCCCCGATATTTCGCCCCCGCTTTTCGATAAGAGTAGAGACAGGATAATCGATGCTTCGAACCTGGTGGTGGTTCCCGGATTTATCAATACCCACCACCATTTTTACCAGACCCTGACCAGGAATATTCCCGAAGTGCAGAATGCCAAGCTCTTCAACTGGCTTACCCACCTTTATGAGATATGGAAGAACATCGATGCAGATGCTGTGTTCTATTCATCGCTGGTAGCCATGGCTGAGCTGCTCAAAACCGGGTGCACCTGCTCAACCGACCATCATTATCTATATCCTCACAGCTTCAGCGGCGATCTTATGGCGCTCCAGTTTGAGGCTGCCGAAAAAACGGGACTCCGTTTTTCTCCCTGCCGCGGCTCCATGAGCTTAAGTAAAAAGGACGGAGGCCTGCCTCCCGATTCCGTAGTGCAGGAGAGTGAGATAATTCTCAGAGACAGCCGGCGGGTGATCGAAGAGTTTCACGATGGCGGCGAATTTTCCATGAAAAGAATAATCCTGGCGCCCTGCAGCCCCTTTTCGGTAACCGAAAAATTGATGCGCAGCACCGCTGAATTGGCCAGGGAGTATGGAGTACTCCTGCACACCCACCTTGCGGAAACTCAGGATGAGACTGATTACTGCCTTAAAGCTTATGGACGGCGGCCCCTGGAGCTGATGGTTGACTGGGATTTTACCGGCAGCGATGTTTCCTATGCCCACGGCATATTCTTTAATGACCGGGAACTGGAAATACTTGCCCGGACCAATACCAGCATAGCCCACTGTCCCTCTTCCAACATGCGCCTGGGGTCAGGGATTGCCCGGGTCAGGGAAATGGTTGATATGGGTATAAATGTTGCCCTGGCGGTAGATGGTTCCGCCTCCAATGACACCTCTGATTTTTTGGGCGAGATGCGCCAGGCATTGCTGCTGCAGAGAATCAGGTATGGCGCTGACGGCCTTAAAAGCAATGAGGTGTTTCGTATAGCCACAGAAAACGGGGCCAGGCTCCTGAATTTCCCCTGCCTTGGCAGGATAGAGACGGGGCGGGCAGCCGATCTGGCCCTCTTTAATATCAATAAAATCGAATATGCCGGTTCCCTTTCCGATCCCCTGGCTGCATTGATCTTTGCCGGCATCAACCATCAGAGCGAATATACAATTGTCAATGGAAAGATCGTGGTGGAAAAGGGTTTTCTAACCGGGATTGACGAGGAAAAGGTCTTATTTGAAGCCAACCGCATCAGCGCCCGGCTGCTGTGCAGATAAATAATCGGGCCCCTGCCTGTACTTATCACCACTTTTTTTATTGCAAATTCCCTTACTTTAGGTTTAGAATTGCTTGTAGAGGGTTACTCAAATGATCAGTAATGAAGAGCGTATTGTAAGGGAATTATTCGCGCCGGCCGGGGTAACGGTAAATGGGGATAAGCCCTATGACATTACCATCCATGACCGGCGTTTCTACCGGCGGGCATTAAAGGAACAGGCCCTGGGCCTGGGTGAATCCTACATGGCCGGCTGGTGGGACTGCCCCGCCCTGGATCAATTTTTCCACCGAATCCTTTCGGCAAAACTCCAAGAAAGGGTAAAGGGCAACTGGAAGATAAAACTGGACATTCTTAAATCCGGACTCTTTAACCTGCAGAGCGAGAAGCGCGCCTACCAGGTAGGTGAGCGCCACTACGACATCGGCAATGACCTCTACCGGCGCATGCTGGATAAGAGAATGCTCTACACCTGCGCTTACTGGAAAAAAGCCCGTACCCTGGATCAGGCCCAAGAGGCCAAGCTCGACCTGGTCTGCCGCAAAGTCAACCTGAAAAAGGGAATGACCGTGCTGGAGCTGGGCTGCGGCTGGGGCACATTTGCCAGGTATGCGGCAGAAAAATATGGGGCAAAGGTCACGGCTGTAACCGTCTCTCGCGAGCAGGTTGAACTGGGCAGGGAATTCTGCCGTGGTCTACCGGTAGAGATAAAACTCGAAGATTACCGGCGGGTTACGGGTAAGTATGACCGGGTAGTCTCCATCGGCATAATGGAACATGTGGGTTATAAGAACTACCGCACCTATATGGAGACAGTTGACCGTACCCTGAAGGATGACGGCATTGCCTTTGTCCATACCATCGGCCAGAATGTAAGTGAAAGCACGGTCAATTCCTGGACTGCCAGATACATCTTCCCAAACTCCGTGCTTCCCTCTATTGCCCAGCTGGGCAAAGCCATGGAGGGTATCTTTATTATGGAAGATTGGCACAACTTCGGCCCGGACTACGATAAAACCTTAATGGCCTGGCACGCTAACTTTGAAAAGAGCTGGCCCGAACTGAAAGAGAAGTATGGCGACCGCTTCTATCGAATGTGGCGCTACTACCTGCTAAGCTCAGCCGGCGGCTTCCGCTCCCGCTTCAACCAGCTATGGCAGATAGTAATTACCAGAACAGGGAGTGAACAGCCTGATTGCCGTCAAAGCTGATGGCTTTGATCGAAACTGAAGTAATCATTGTGGGTGGCGGTCCTGGGGGCTCAAGCTGCGCCGGGCGGCTCCGAAAATACGGTATCGACTGCCTGATCCTGGATAAAGAGGAGTTCCCCCGCCTTAAACTGTGCGCCGGCTGGATTACCCCCCGGGTGTTAAGAGAGCTGGATTTCGATGAAGCTGCATATCCCCACACCCTGGTAACCTTTAAAAAGCTCTATTACCACTTCTACGGCCGCCCTATTGCAGTAAAAACCCGCCAGTACTCTATCAGGCGGATTGAGTTTGACAACTGGCTATTACAGAGATCAGGGGTGCCGGTACATATTCACCAGGCAAAAGAGATCCGGGAGTCAGGCGGCCGCTACATTATCGATAACCTTTTCAGCAGCAGCTACCTGGTCGGGGCAGCCGGCACCTACTGCCCGGTATATCGCACAATTTTTCAGGAGGCCCGGCCCAGAATTAAGAAACTGCTGGTTACCACCATGGAAGCGGAGTTTCAATATGATTACCGTGATGACCGCTGTTGCCTCTGGTTTTTTGATAACAAACTCTCCGGTTATTCCTGGTACGTGCCCAAGGGCAATGGCTTCCTCAATATCGGAATCGGGGGCAAACTGCTTTCCCTTAAGGGCAGGAGGGGGAACATCAGTGGTAGGGCCAGCATCAGGGATCACTGGCGCTCTTTTAGGGAAAAGTTGAATCGCCTGGACCTGGTAAGAGACTTTGATTTTCCGGCCCGGGGCTGCAATTACTTTCTCCACCACGCAAAGGGGCCTTTAAGAATGGGTAACGCCTTTATTGTCGGTGATTCAGCCGCTCTGGCCAGCAGAGATATGGGCGAGGGCATAAGCGCGGCCGTAAGAAGCGGTATCCTGGCTGCCGAAGCGATCGCCCGCCAGGCGCCCTATACTCCCGGGCAGGTAGGCAGCTACAGCATATTTAATATAATCGGCGGTAAGAGAGATAGGGGACTGCTGTTCCTTGCTAATCACCTTGCAGGGCGCCATCCGGCCCGGGTAGCTAAGAAGCGCCCCTCACCCGCTTTCCCTGAGAAATTCTCCCTGTCCACAATAAGCCTGCCCCTGGCAAAGACCTGCCTGACCCGCCCCAGCAGCTCTTTGCCCTCAAATAAACTGTAGCGTGCATTGGAGTGCTGGTTATCCATGGCCACCCGCCACTTTACTGCAGGATCGAAGATTACCAGGTCGCCATCAAAGCCCCTGTCCAGTCTACCCTTTTGCGGGAAAAGCCCCAGGATGCGCGAGCTGTTCTCTGCCATCAGCGCGGCCAGCTTATTGGGGGTAATGCGGCCACTGTTAACACCGTAATGCCAGACCAGGGGCAGCATGGTTTCTACCTCCGGAGAGCCGTAGGGTGCCTTAAAGAAGTCATCTTCCTCTCTCTTGTCTTTTGGCGCATGATCACTTCCTATGGTGTCAAAGAGACCATTTCCCACGGCCTGCCACAGCGCATCCTGATCCTCCGGGCTCTTTATGGCCGGCCCCACCTTACCCAGGGGGCCGCGCTTCTTAAGCTCATCCCAGGTCAGGGTCAGGTACTGGGGACAGGTCTCCGCATAGATCTTTACCCCTCTGTTTTTGAGGAAAGCAACTATTTCAATGCCCTCTTTAGAGGATACATGGGGAATATAAACAGGACAATTCATTAGTTTTGCCAGGTAGGCTGAACGGAATATTCCTTCAGCCTCAGCTAAATCGGGGCTGGTTTCCAGGAACCTGGCCGCAAAATCCGCCTTTTCCTCAAGCATCTTATCCTGGATGTAATCAATTGCCAAACCATTTTCGGCATGTACCGCTGCCAGTCCACCCTGTTTTCCTATAATGTCAAAAGCCTTGCACAGTGCATAATCATCGGTCATCCAGCCCAGTTTGGCATAGGCAATAAACATTTTAAATGAGGTAACGCCCAGCTCAAATGCCCGGGGAATCTCATCGGCCTGCTTGATAGTATCAAATAGACCGCCGTGGAGAGCGAAATCAATACAAGAGTCTGACTCCCCCTCGCCCCGGTACTCATTTATAACCTCTGCCAGGCTGCTGCCCGGTTTGGCATAGGCATAATGAATTACCGTGGTAACCCCACCGAAAGCCGCGCTCTTTGCCAGAGCGCCAAGATTATCAAGGTAGACCGGATGGGTATGGGGGTCGATTATTCCGGGGAGCAGATAACACCCCTCTGCATCTACCACCTTTTTGCCTTCCATTGATCCGGGGGTTCCTACCTCTGCAATTTTCTCACCATTGATGCCGATATCCGCCAGAATCGTTCTTTCCGGATAGACCACCAGTCCGCCCCTGATCAGCCAGTCATATAGTTTTGTCATATATTACCCCTCCTCGGTTATTGCTTGCATTCAGCCCTCTGCGGATTTCACCAGCAACCCGCGCTCTGATAACTTCAGGCGAAAAATACCGGTAACCGCTAAACAGCATAGCACAGCAAAGAGCTGTTGAAAATGGGTTACAAACCAATTATCTCATCACGAAACCTTCCTTGCCTGAATCACCACGAAGCCTCCTTCTCCGTACCCCTCTTTGTAATCCTGTATGGATCTTATCTCTGCCAATTCACCAAAAACCGTTTGGATAACTTCAGGCTCTTCAAAGCCGCACTCGCCCAACAGGGACAGCACTTCTTCCGTGGAGAAAAAAGTGGCTTCCCGATAAAAAATGTTGGCCTCTTTCTCTTTTTCATACCGACGACCCAAAGAGCTTTCTTTATCCACAAATCCGATAATGAAATAACCTCCATTTTTTAGAATTCTTTCCACTTCTTGAAATGATTTTTTAATATCATCTACAAAACAGATTGTGGTCACCATCAATGCAAAATCAAACTGCCCCGCCCCGAAGGGCAGACTCTCGGCAACGGCGGTATAGACTCTGATCCGCTTCTTTCTTGCCAGCTTCCGCATCGCTTTAGAAGGTTCAACACCCACTTTGATCCCAAAAGGCACGGCAAATTTCCCGCTGCCAATGCCAATCTCAACTCCCTTACCACACTTAGGAATAAAATGCCCTATTGCCTTGAGTTCAGATTGATATACGGAACGATTTTTCGAAAACCATTCTTCATACTTGTCATAATGTTCATCAAATGGTTTGGTTCTGGGCATATTCGCTTCCTACTCTTTTCTGAAATTCAATATATTCCCGGTGTCGTAGCGCCCGTCATGAATTAGATTCACCGCAGCCTCTCTGTGCAGATAAAACCCGAGCTTTGTCAACATGTCTCTTATTGCTTCAATTTCAGTAGGTCCCATATGCTTTGGATATATAGAGAGAAGGGAATGAGCTTTCATCACTGTACTGACCGATTCTAATATATTTTTTCTCTCAGCCGCTGTGAAATAATGGGAATGGAGCACATCGTAGAGAAGTACGACATCAAGAGAATCAGCTTTTGGATATAGCTTCAATTCCTTTAAGGACTGTACGGCGACTATATTATTAAGACCCATCGAAGCCGCTTTCTTCATCAGTTTATCAAGAACAGATCTATTTTGATCGAGGGCATAGACCCACCCGGACTCTCCCACCACTTTGGCTGCAGGGATGGTATAGTGCCCGCTCCCGCAGCCGAAGTCTAAAACAAGGCAACCAGGGCGGACACCGATATCCTTTAAAAATACCGCACCCTCTCTCCTAAACCATCTATTAATATCGCCATACATCCTGTCTCAGATCTTATTGCCTGAATCGGTCGAAATATATATTCTCAAGCTTTTAAATATTGAAAGTTCTCGCCTTCGATTTCATTCGGTTTGAAGTGCGTAATAATACTTTTCAAGTTTTCCGCTTCCCCTCTCTTTAGCTTTGAAACCAGCATATCCCTCGCTCCGGCCAAAGCACCGTTACCATACCAGACAAATTTACCCTTATGAATCTTCGGTAATAAACCAATATCCATAGCATTATCCAGGTTCATGAAATTGCCAAACGCGCCGGCTAAGTATATTTTTTTTACCTCATCTAAGGTTATGCCATAATACCGTTTTTCAACAGTTCAGCCAACAAATCGATAACACCGGAACCACAGACTCCAAGGGGACGCTTGTTGCCAAGAGTGCTGTAGTGTACCTGTCCGTTATCGATTTTAAGCTGAGTGATTGCTCCCTCTATGGCTCCGACACCGCATCTTATCTGATATCCCTCATAGGCTCCGCCCGCAGCACAAGAGGCAGTCAGCATTTTGTCTCGATTCCCCACAACAACTTCCCCATTCGTTCCGATGTCGATAATCATTCCTATTTCTGTGTTTTCATATAATCCGGTGGCGATGATATCAGCCAGGCAGTCAGAACCGGCATGTCCTCCGATTAGTGGGGGTGCATACACCTTTGCCTCATGATGAATATTTAACCCTATCTCTGCTGCTTTTTTGGTAAAAGCTGATATAGAGGCTGCCTCAAAGGGTATAACCCCCAAGTTATGGACATCCTCCCCTAAGAAAAGATTTCTCATGGTGCTGTTGCCCACAGCCGCAACATCATAGATGTGCTTATTAATAGATTCTTTTTTGCCGAGCTGTTTTTCTAATTCTTCAAGAGAAAAGTTTATCCCATCGACCACCAATCCAAGTATCTTTCCTTCGTAGGGCCCCAAATCTTCGCCGCTAGAATAAATAACTCTGCCATCCCTCCTGAACACAGAAGGTTCCAGTTCTACCTCATTCTGAATAAAATCAGACAGGATGGTATACCTGCCAAAATTAGCAATAAAAACGTAAATATCTTGAACGTCGTCTGCAACCCTGGCTTGACAGGCCAACCTTTGACCATGTTTTAGTCTACCCTGCTTTAGAAAATGTTTTTCTGCATCCGTTAATCCCGTTAAAGAGCCCGCCCCCCGTTCCAATCTGATCACATCCCTTCCACAGATGCCCTGCCCGCCGCATTCGGAGTCTATCTCTACCCCGTCCATCCGTCGGATATGTTCTAAAACACTCTCCCCTGGGTAAAGCTTTAACCCGTCTCTCCCTCTGGCGTACTGTGGGAAATCTATCTTATGCATATTTTCTATCTTTCTGACCGTTATGTGCCGATGGCATACTCAACGGTCCGATCGAAAAGGATCTTTCCCATAACCCGAGATCCCCCTGTTTCTGCAATTTTGTCAATTATTTGGGCCTGCCTAAATTCTGTTCTTTCCCAGATGGCTCAATGCGCGCAAGGAGACTTTTCGCAGGGGTTTTCCCTACCGCAGCAAGGCGCATCGTGCCCGCATAGTAAACGCTGATCTTTCTTCTACCTCATACCAAAGTGTGGTTGCACAGTTGGTTGATCGGATGGGGAATATTCTCCTCGAGTTCGGCAATTCGCTCTCGGATCGCTTCAATGCTCTCACCTATTTGAGAATATTCTCAAAAAAGAATAATGAACATATTCTCATTTGTCAATAGATATATTATATTTGAAGTATGAAGCTTCATGAGGTAAGGAGGTAATATTATGCCACTCGGAGATGGAACAGGTCCTGCTGGTTTAGGACCAATGACAGGAAGGGCTGCAGGTTACTGCACTGGATATTCTGTGCCTGGATATATAAATCCAATCCCGGGCCGTGGTGGTGGTAGAGGCTTGGGCTGGTCTGGCCGTGGTGGTGGTAGAGGCTTTGGAAATATGTATTGGGCTACAGGACTACCAGGTTGGGCAAGATACAATATGGGTTATCCTGCATGGGGAGGAGTTGTAAATCCCAACATCCCTTACCCTTATGGAACACAAGCTGTAACTCCAGAACAGGAAGCTAAGGCGCTTAAAAATCAGGCAAAGTCAATGCAGGATAATTTGAATGCTATGAATGAGCGAATTCATGAGTTAGAACAGCTTGCAGTAGAAAAAGATAAGCCCCAAAAGTAAAGCTTGATGATCCCGGATTGAATTGAATTATATAAGTTCGGGATCTTATTTTAACTAAAAGTGGAGGTAATTTATATGAAAGCAGCAATATCAACTGATGGAGATTATGTTTCAGCCCATTTTGGGAGATGCCCATTTTTTACAATTATTGATATTGAAGACGGTAAAATAAAAAATAAGGAAACTATCTCCAACCCAGGACATCATCCCGGTTTTATTCCTAAATTTCTCCATGAAAGAGGAGTTGAATATATAATTGCTGGAGGTATGGGAACAAGAGCAACAGGATTATTTAATGAAATGAATATTAATACCATTGTTGGAATATCTGGAAAAATAGACAATGTTATAAGCCAAATTTTAAACGGAATACTTAAAGGCGGAGAGTCACTTTGCAGGCCAGGAGCAGGCAAAGGTTATGGTTTTGATAAAACAGAATGTGATCATACTTTATAGATTCACATTTTGGAATGAAAGGAGGTAAATAAAATGCCAAGAGGAGATGGAACAGGTCCTTCAGGGCAAGGACGCGGAACAGGTCGAGGTATGAGAGGAAGTGATCTTGGTAAAAATACTGGAAGAGGAAGAATGGGTTGAAACCGTCCGGGAGCTGGTCCTGTAGGAAATTGTATCTGCCCCTCATGTGGGATGAAAGTTCCTCATCAGCAAGGGATGCCTTGTTATAGCGCAGTATGCCCAGATTGCGGTACTGAGATGGTAAGAGAATGATATGTAATAAAGAATCAAGGATTCAGGAGACAGTAAAAATTACTAAGAAATCAGTGAGTAATAACATAAATGTGTTATAAAATTATTAATATGCAGTAGTACCATGAATGCAATAGAAGAGTTATTAAAAAAACAAGGATATTCTGATAAAGGAATTAATTTGTATATTAATAAGGAATATTTTGGAGAAATGAAACATCCATCAATAAATTATTCATATACAGGACCATGTGGAGACACAATAGAAATTTTCATTAAACTGTTTGACAATAAAATTATCGATGTAAAATTTTTAACCATAGGATGTGTGGGCGCATTTATTGCTTGTTCGGCATTGACTAGTTTAATCAAAGGTAAATTGTTAGAAGAAGCAGAAATGATTAATGAAAAGCAAATTAAAGAATATATAGGTAAAATGCCACCTGAAAAACTTGACTGTATTTGTTTAGCGAAAAGGACCTTAAATAAGGCCATAAAGAAATATAAATGCACAACCTTAAAAGATGGTATACGAAGATTAAAAGACTGAAAATAAAAAAGAAAATATGGAGGAAAATCGTATTTCCTTTCAGGATTATACAATCGTAGCCTGTGGAACGATGAAACTAGAGCTAAATTTTTTAAAGGAAACCGTCTTTTTGTATGCTCGAAGAATACTGTATACAAAACCCGGAAGGCATGAAGTTCCCCTTATAACCCACGAGATCTCCTTGAATCGATTTAAAAACCTACTCTTACATATCGTTCAATCAACAAATCCCAAAAAAAGAGAAAAGAATGAATGACAAAATTGAATACAATCTGAAAAGCGAAAAGAGCTGCTCGAGCAAGCTTTTTAATTACGAGGAAGGTATAGGCGACGGCACTCATCTTCTGCAATGGAGGATGCGATGAAGAAAAAAATTGGATTAATAGTGAATCCAATAGCTGGCATGGGCGGTAGCGTGGGTCTTAAAGGGACAGATGGAGAGATGTATAAAAAAGCCCTCAAGCTCGGGGCTGAGCCGGTCACCCCATCAAGGACAAGGGATCTGTTTTCCAACATTAAAGGTAAAGAGAGCATCGCCATGCTCGTAGCTCCCGGCAGAATGGGAGAGGTCTATATTCAAGGAACCAATATAGCCTTCACAGTAATTGGGAGCGCCGGTAGAGAAACTTCGGTAGAGGATACAAAAAGAATTGGAAAACAGATGGTAAGTGAGGGGATTGAATTGCTGATTGTGGTTGGTGGGGACGGCACCGCACGGGATATTTACGATGTAGTCGGTCTTAAAGTACCCGTTGTTGCCGTGCCTTCTGGTGTTAAGGTTTTTAGCTCCGTATTCGCCTCCAGTGCCAGAGCAGCTGCCGGTTTAGTAGATGCATTTCTCAAGAGCGCTGAGATCACTGAGGAGGAAGTTCTGGATATCGATGAACAAGCATTTAGAGAAGGGCGTTTGGACTCGAAACTTTACGGCTATCTTTTTGTTCCTGATTACAGAACATTCCTCCAGGCAGGGAAGGAAAGCTCAGGAAGCGGCAAAAGCACTGCGGAAAGCAAAAAAGAAATCGCAAGGTATATCGTTAATACGATAGATCAAAAAACCCTTTATTTACTCGGTCCCGGGACTACCGTCAAGGCGGTAGCCGATGAGATAGGAGTATCAAAAACACTTTTAGGTGTAGATTCCGTGGCTGATGGGAGGCTAATAGGAGAAGACCTGAATGAAAGGGATATTCTGGATCAACTGGGACAATATGAAAGGAGAAAAATGATTATTACCCCGCTGGGAGGGAATGGATTCATTTTCGGCAGGGGGAATAAGCAATTCAGTCCGGAAGTGATTAGAAAGGTAGGAAGGGAAAACCTTATTGTGGTAGGAACAAAAGATAAGTTGAACAAGCTGGAAGCTTTAAGGGTGGATACGGGTGATTTTGAATTGGATGAACTTCTCAGCGGATATATAGAGGTCATTACCGGTTATAAAGAAGGGATCAAGATGGAGGTTCGATGCTGAAAAAAGTCGCAAGACTGAATTTGAATGAGCTGCCCTACCTTCCTCCCAGGAAAGTACTCCATGCAGCTCGGGATGCTCTATCGGATCTTAATCGATACACCGGAGGCGAAGAGATGGAATCCCTGAGAGTTTTGTTATCTGATTATGCAGAGGTTCCAAAAGAACATATTGTCCTGGCCCCGGGATCCGATCTTCTTTTACGAGAGGTGGTTCATTCCTTTTCTGGAGGTAGAAAGGTTGTTATGGTGAGTCCCTCATTTTTTCCGGCTGTACAGGCCGCCAGGCAATTTGCCACTAAATTAATCAGTATTCGACTGAATCCACCTGAGTTTAAATTACCCTTTGGAGTCCTTATTGATGAATTAAAAGAGCCCAGTCTGGTGATTATCGATAACCCCAACAACCCGACAGGTAAAACACTATTCGATCTGCAAATGATTCAAACGATGCTCAGAGTCCCTGAAACACTTATAGTGATTGACGAAGCGTATTATGAGTTTTCACAGGTAACTTTTACAGGTCTAGTCCAGAGGTACCCGAATCTGGCGATTACGAGAACAATGGACAAGGCTTTTGGTCTGGCAGGGGCCCGAATAGGATATGCTATTGCCGGAGAAGCTTTTAGGGATATGTTATCTGCATTTTATACCTTTCTCCCCCGTTCCAGTGTCTATGCAGCGGTAGAAGCACTAAAAAACCCTGACTATGTTAGGAAAAATATCGACCGTGTATTGCAAGAAAAGGAGCGGGTACGAAAATCCCTAGATCAGTTGGGTGTTGCTGTATATGACAGCCGTACCAACTTTTTGCTTGTAAAGGCTGAAGTTCCTGATATGGCCATAAGGCTTAAAGAGGCTAACGTTTTCGTATCAGATCTTTCAAATCAATTACCGCCCGGGTTTATAAGGATATCTATAGGCTCAAAGAAGGAAAATGATACTTTTATAGGCAGATATAATGAGATTTCTAAAGCTTATGATCTTTCAATCTGAGTATTTATTATATTTTTAACCAGAATTTCCCAGCGCAGCACCCTTTGGTCGTCCCACGGGGACTTCCTCCGGTCACTGACTTGATTATTTTTCCAGGATTTATTGACCCCAGCTCCCAAGTGATTAGAAAATATTCTTAAAAACCTCTACAGCGCAAATGCAGTACTGACGCATAAATTATAAATCCACACACAATAGATACTTACAAACAAATAGATTTTTTTTCGTCTTTTAAATGAGTAGACGCACCACAGCCCGTTTGATATGATAAAATTGGTGTAAATT
>JAUVWI010000038.1 GCA_030604195.1 Spirochaetales bacterium | reverse complement strand
TGGCACTGGAGCAATTATGTGAAGCTCTGAATGAATATGATAATATCGACTTGGGATTAAGTTTCCGAAAGATAACTTTCAGTGTCCGAGGAAAACACTGATTTAACCTTATTATCCGAGTTCTGAAATTAAGTAAATAAAGCGTAATGCATTCAAAATATCAAGAGAAAATTAATTGTTGTTAATGGATAGCAAATATGCTATCATTATATAATGAATAAAGATATTTTGGAAAACCCTAAGAATGTCAAGTTCATCGACTTACTCGCTTTGTGTGATAAATACTTTGGAAAACCAAGAATATCCGGAAGTCATCATATATTTAAAACACCATGGAAGGGTGATCCAAGGATAAATATTCAAAAAGACGGGAAGATGGCAAAACCATATCAGGTAAGAATGGTTCAAAAAGCGATATTAAAGATGGAGGCTTTAGATAATGAAAATTGAAGATTTAGTGGAAAAATATACTTATAGAGTAGAATGGTCAGAAGAAGATAAAACACATATAGCAAGATGTTTAGAGTTTCCTTCTCTTGCAGCGCATGGAGAAAAAGCAAAAGACGCTCTTGTAGAATTAGAAAGTGTTGTAGTAGAAACTTTAAAATGGATGAAAGAAGATGGGGAAGAATTCCCGGAGGCTATAAGTACTAAAAAATATAAAGGAAATTTGACATTAAGAGTACCATCTGATGTACATCGAAAACTGGCAGTTGAATCAGCAGAACAAGGAGTATCAATAAACCAATTAATATTATCAAAACTATGAAATATTCGGTGTAACATGCCTTTTGGAACAGACTTCGAGACTGGTACCGGTAACAGTAGCTCTCTTTGGATAAACTGCCACTGCCCTCTAATTCGGCGAAGCTGCTCAAAAGAGCGTTAGGTGGCTTGTTCAGCATAGCAAGCAAACTGAGCAGAGGATGCCATTATGAGATCAGCGGGAAAAGTATCATCTATCTATCAACATCCCACGGAACTATTGCAGCGGCTAATTCAGTTTGATACCACCAATCCACCCGGTAACGAGTCTGAATGTATCTCTTTCATTAATGGCCTGCTAACAAAGGCAGGGATAGAAACCAACATTCTGTCATACGCACCGGAACGTCCCAACATTATCGCTCGATTACACGGTCAAGGCAAAGCATCACCCCTCTTGCTCTATGGGCATGTGGATGTCGTTACTACTGAAAATCAAAAGTGGCGACACCCACCATTTGAAGGCAAAGCGACGGATGGTTTTGTGTGGGGACGCGGCGCCTTGGATATGAAAGGTGGCGTAAGCATGATGCTGGCTGCCTTCCTTCGCGCAAAAGCTGAAAGTCTAAAATTGCCCGGTGATGTTATTCTAGCCATTGTAAGCGACGAAGAAACGTTAGGTAATTTCGGCGCCAAGTATCTGGTAGAGAACCATTCAGACTTGTTTGATGGCGTCCGTTATGCAATCGGCGAATTTGGCGGATTTACTTTGTATATCGGCAAGCGGCGGTTTTATCCTATCATGGTCGCCGAGAAACAGATTTGTTGGATGAAAGCGACCGTACGCGGACTGGGCGGACACGGCTCCATTCCAGTTCGCGGCGGTGCGATGGCGAGACTGTCTCAGCTTCTTCAACAGCTTGATAAACATCGTCTACCTGTTCATGTTACACCAGCCGCCCGCCTTATGTTCAAGACGATGGCTTCAGCCCTTGGTGGGCTAACCGGATTGATCCTGAGCCAGTTGACGAATCCTGTGTTGACAAACAGCGTGCTAAACCTACTTGGCGAACGCGGGCATTTATTCGATCCTCTACTGCACAATACTGTGAGTGCCACAGTTTTGCACGGGGTCCACAAGATCAATGTGATACCTAGTGAAGTATCTGTAGAACTAGACGGACGATTACTTCCAGGCTATCATCCTGATGACATGATTGCAGAACTTCAGCAAATCATTGGGAACGATGTGAAACTTGAAGTGATTCGGCATGATCTGGGACCAGCTGCGCCGGACATGGGGCTTTTCGACACACTCGCTGGCATCGTGCGAGAGGTCGATCCAGACGGTATACCTGTCCCACTCTTGTTGAGTGGGACTACGGATGGACGTCTCTTCTCTCGACTGGGTATTCAAACCTATGGCTTCTTACCTATGCAATTGCCGGAAGACTTCAACTTTGTACGAACAATCCATGCCGCAGATGAACGAATTCCAATGGAGGCAGTCGATTTTGGCGCAAACGCAATCTACAAACTTCTTCAACGTTTTGGGGGATAAACGTTATAGTCCATGCCATTCATTACGATGTCCGGCGCCCCCTAACACACATATAAGTAGATATGTTCTAAAAAGGATGTAAACACCAGCGAGTACATCACAGGACTCCTGGTTCCCATTTTAATCAATAGGAGGACGATATGGAAGGGGAACGATTTGTTGGCATTGATCTGGGAAAGAGAACTTATGAGGCTTGCGCCATTTCTCGAGGTGGTTCTATGGAAAGGTGGAACGGAAAAACCGATGTTGTAGGACGTGAACGCTTGGCGGCACGGTTACGCTACGGTGATGTTGTAGGCGTGTAGGCCGGATCGACATGTCCTGCGACACCTGTCGTCTCGGGCACATTACGAAAAGCGGTAACCCAGCAATCCGCCGGGCGATGATCCAGTCTGCCTGGACCGCTATTCGTTCGCCGTTAAGGAAACCGTTTAAGGAGGTGTTTGAGCGTATTGCTGCGACCCGAGGTCGGGGAATCGCCATTGTGGCAATCGGGCGGCGCATTCTGGAACTGATGTACACGCTGATATCTCGCGGTGAGTTCTATAAGTATAGCTCGCCGGCGGTGCGCCAACGAAAGCTAAGGTATTATAAAGTTGCATAGGAGGAGGGAACTGGGAGTGCTTGACTAAGAACATAGGAATCACCCTAATCATCAAAATATTTTAGGGCAAATGAAATAGAAAGTGTAATCGGCTGCTGTAGAAGAGCTATTTAAACGATAGTCAAAGGTTGTAGTAGCATATTCTATAGGACTCTCTCAGGGTGAAGCCGAGTTTCCGATAGAGGGAGATGGCTGCCGGATTATTTTTTTTAACAAAGAGGCTGGCCATCTCTTTCTCTTTGAATATACGTTCCAGCAGTCCGGACATTGCCAGGAAAGCGATACCCTTATTTCGCTTCTCTTCTACCGTATATACACCGCCAATCTGAGCGGTATTGAAGCCTTGAGCATTGGTTCCTGCTTTGGCCACGGCCCTTCCTTCCATATCTGCCACAGTGATCAGTTCCCTCTGCAGAGCCCGCTTGAACGTAATGAAGCTGGCCTTTTTATGAAAATGATCGGGACTGATTATTACCTCTTCGATCTCATAAGCGGCTTGCAGCGGGAAGAGGCGATTAGCATCTTTTAAGGAAGCTTCGTGGATTTCCAGCCCGGGGGTATATACAGGGCACGGGGCCCGGTAATCGTCTCTGCTTAGGGTCATTAAGAAGTAATCTACCGTAACCTCAGGGTGAATAGGAAAACATACTGCAACAGCCTGAACATCAGGTAAAGTGCCCATGATAGAGTAAAGGGAGGGGGACATCTTCTTTAAGTTGCTGAAAAGGGTCTGTTCTCTCTCTGCCAGTACGGGAATAAAAAGACCCCTGGCAGTAACCATTAGAGCTCCACTTACTTTGTCTCTATCCCTGTTTATGAAGATACGCTTATCTGGCCGTCTGGAGAAGGGTTTTCTATCATCCTGCCTTAAGCGCGATGTAAAGGGGACGCAGCGCCATTCTTCCTGCAGCAGGAAATCTTTTAATGCCGGTAGATCTTTTGCGGCCGCCCTTTTCCAGCTCATTTAAAAAAAATCCACCGGCAGTTTCCCCTCGGGGATAAAATCTCCGATCAGGGCTCCGAAACCGGATTTGAAGGATTCTCTGCTGGTGCCGTAAACAGCTATGCTGGAGGTTACCCATGGTGTCTCACGCAGATAAACAGGAGTGAGGGTAGAGATAACCAGGATCTTTTTTCCGGAATTCTCCAGGGCTTTCAAAATTTCCAGGCTGTTGAAGTTGGCCAGACAGAATATAATGGTATCATAATCTCCGCTCTTAAGAAGAATGGCGGAGCGGTATCTATCCAGAGAGTAGTAGAAGGGAGAATAGGGAAAAAGAAAAGTATCCGCCTGCGGGTAGCGCTTAAGGCCCTCTTCCAGGAATCCCGGGAACTGGCCGGCGATTAACAGTTTTTCATCCTCGGCGGGAAGAAAGGGGATGTTTTCATCCTTTACCAGGGTCACACTACGCACGGAATGCTGCCAGAAGAAGTCAGCGCCTTCAGGACTGGGAATTGCCCTGGCAGCCTGCTCCGGGTCCGGATAGAGAGGTACAGGATTTTCCCCTCTGAAAGCCTGCCATTTCACCTTTAGAATACGCTCTACCGCTTGCTCGATTCTTTGCCTGAATGCCGGCTCCTTTCTCATTGCCTTTAGAAGCCTGTTCCAGGCTTGTTCCTGGATACGAGGGGTGTGTGATATGAGGATCATATCATTCCCCGCTTCCAGTGCGGCCTGGCTGGCCTCTGCAGTGGTTAAACCACCGACAAGGGCGCCATTCATTTCCAGGTCATCAGTCACCAGAATACCCTCAAAACCCATTTTCTCCCGCAAAACCTGGTGGGAAAAGAAGGGAGAGAGGGATGAAGGATCATTATTATCCAGGATTCCGGGATAGGCCAGATGGCCGCTCATAATAGCGGGGAGTCCTTCCCTGATCAATAAGCGGTAGGGCAGCAGTTCCCGTTCCCACATCTTTGCAAAGGAAATATTTATTACCGGCAGGGTACCGTGGGAATCTTTATCAGCATCACCGTGACCGGGAAAATGCTTGGCCGTGCAGATTATACCCTGACGGCTCATGCCCCTGAAGTAGGCAATGGCCAGGAAGGCTGTCTGCAGGGGATCGGATGAAAATGCTCTTGGTCCTATTACACTGGCGTCCGGATTGGAGTAAACATCAATTGTAGGCGCAAAATTCATATTAATGCCCACCTGCCGTAACTCCTGTCCTATATAATAGCCGGTAAGGTAAGAGTCTCGGAGCAGTCCGGTTGCTCCAAGAGCCAGGTTGCCGGCGGTTCTTGAGGTTTCAGCCTTCAGGTGATTGACCCAGCCTCCCTCCTGGTCGGTGGCAACCAGCAGGGGTATGCGGAAAGGTCCCTGCATGCTTGATCTCTGCATGTTGGTAATATCGCGCGCCAGGGAGGCAAGGTTTTTCACATTGCGGCTGAATATTTTGACCCCACCTATCTGTCTGTTTTTAATCCAGTTGTTTAATTCCAGGTACGGATACTGCCCCACATAGCCAAGAATAAAAACCTGACCCAAAAGCTCCTGATCATTCATTGCGCTGATAATAGCGCTTATAACTTTCTGCTCGCTGCCGTCATCCCAGAAGGTCGGAACCGCGGAAATGTCCCGCGCTCCTATGGAGCAGAGCAGTAGAGCTGTAAAAATTAAAATTTTAGATTCCATTCTTTTTTTAAGTATTTTGTCAGGTAGAGTTCCTCGGCCAATTCCATCTCCTCATGGTTAATATCTGACTCCTCAACAGGGATCAGCTTTCTGAAGCCTGCTGTAAAGGCTGATACAGCTTCAGAAAAAGAGATGGAGCGACCAAGCTCACTTTCCAGTGACGCCGGTTTCTGCCCGGTTTCTTCGCCCTTGTCTGATGGCTGGCCAGTTATAATGTAGCTTGATATCCCGGTATAGGAGGAGTTAAGGGGAATGGAGCCATGCTGCAGAGAGGCGGAGCGGGTCAGGAGCTGGGCGCTCCCTATTAGCTTGTTGCCCTCGCTGCCGGAAATCTCATATTCAGCCGAGGTGCGGAAGCAGTCAGGATTGTAAGGGCTGCCAATGCGGTTTCTATTAATTGCCCCGCCGATATTAAGTACCCGTAACCCTTCAAGGAGCAGTGAAGAAATAAATCTATAGATTGCTCTTTTACTGAAGGGTTCCATATGTTCTTTGCTTAAGATTACCGCGTAGGTGAGTTCCTGATCATGAAGCACAGCCTGGCCTCCGGTGGGCCGGCGCACCAGGGTGATCCCGTTCTTTTCAATTTTTCCTCTATCAATCATGCCCTCCAGACGTTGGAAGCGGCCCAGAGAGAGGGTAGGCGGCGAGAAGCCATATAGCCTTAAAACCGGCGCAATATCTCCCTCCGAAGCTTTCAGGAGCAGGGCTTCATCAATGGCCATATTCCGGCGTCCCTCCATGGGAGGCTGCAGGATTAAACGGAAGGCTCCCTTATAAGTGAGGCTCAAATGTAGGCCTCACCCTTTAATTCATCGATATATTGAGAAACGGAGTGAGCCGCAATTGCTCCTTCGCCGGCGGCTACTACCAGCTGGCGGAAGGGAGTAGAGCGAACATCCCCGGCTGTGTAGAGTCCGCTGATGTTGGTTTCCATTTTCTGATTAGTAATGATATAACCTGCTTCATCAAGTTCCAGGCCCTCGATTATACGGCTCTGGGGAATGGAGCCGATAAAAATGAATATTGCATCGAGCTCTTCTGAGTATAGCGTCTTTTCTTTATTGTTATAGAGTTTTACCCCTTCCACCCTATCTGTGCCGCTGATCTCTTTAAGCTCGGTATTGAAACGAACTTCAATATGTGGATTATTCAGAACCCGCTGGGCTAAAATTCTCTGGGCGCGGAAGCGTTCCTTGCGGTGGATCATGATTATCCTGTCGGTAAGATTGGCGAGAAACATGGCCTCATCACAAGCGGCGTCGCCGCCGCCCGCAACCAGCAGGCGTTTCTCCTTAAAAAATGGTCCGTCACAGGTTGCGCAGTAGGATACCCCCCTGCCGGAGAATTCCTTTTCTCCGGGTATATCAAGGGTACGGTGTTTTGCACCGGTAGCGATAATCACTGTGAGGGAATTTAGTGTTCCACCAGTGGTATCTACCTTGAAGTAGGGCGCTCTTTCACCACTGCTCTGCTTTACCACGCTCTTAACTGTTGCGCTTAAGAATTCCGCTCCGAAATTCCTGGCCTGCCTTTCCAGTTTTTGGCTCATCTCAAAGCCTGTTATAGCTTCCGGAAAACCGGGATAGTTTTCCAGTTGATCAATAATGAGACATTGGCCGCCTGCTGCCATTTCCTCGATAACCAGAACAGAGAGGTTGGCACGGGCTGCGTATTGAGCCGCTGAAAGGCCTGCTCCGCCGGCGCCGATTATAATAAGATCTTTGTCAACTTGCATTAATGCCTCCTGATTTGCAAAATTACTTGATACCTGGTAAAAATAACAATAAAATTTAAAACATGGAATACCCTGCAATAAAATTACACCGAATTGCTCTATTAATCATGGCCCTGCTGCTCTATTTCAATACCCAGCCATCTTCCTCAGTCTATGGAGACTCCGCCCTGCTTAAGGATAATCCGCCCAGGCTGGAGCCCTTGCCCATAGCGGTCAGCCTGGCCGGGATCATAGAACCCCTGCCCCTGGATGTTCTGTCCGGCGCAGCTTTAGAGTTTTCCGGCCTTACCGGGTCCACGGCTGATTTATACCAGGCTGACATTGAAGATCTCTTTGCTCAGGTAGCTCTGGTGGCCGGCGGCAGTGATGATCCTGCAGTGAGAGCGGAAAAGATTCTGCTTTTCATCCATGAACACCTTTTAAAAGTATATGATGTCCGGCAGACCAGGATCGATGTTCTGCTTGAAGAGGGCAGTTTTAACTGTGTTTCTTCGGCTGTGCTTTACCTGCTCCTCTGCCGTTCAATAGGGTTGAAGGTATGGGCAGTGCGCACTGCTGATCATGCTTTCTGCCGGGTACAGGCGGGAAAAACCGCCTACGATGTGGAGACTACTTCTCCTGCCGGCTTTGATCCGGGCTCCAAGAAGGAGTTTAAGGATGAATTCGGCAAGATCACCGGTTTTTCCTATGTTTCACCTGCAAATTATGCGGACAGGCAGGAGGTAGGCGAGCGCGGTCTATTGGCATTGATCCTCTTCAACAGGGTTGCCTTTTTGAGTGAAGAGAGGGAATATGGAGCAGCCCTGGGGCCCGCGGTTGATGCTTATGCCCTGCTGGGTGATGAGGAATCATATGACCGTTTAATTGTAGCTTTCTCAAATTTAGCATCATGGTATGGACTGCACGGTGATTACCGGAAGGGAGTGGAGCTTATCATTCAGGCGGCTGATGTTGTCAGCCATAATTCAACTTTTGTTAAACTAAAAAGCGACCTGCTGCATAACTGGGTTATCGATCTGGTCGAAAACAAGAAACTGGAATATGCCGCTTCGCTGCTAACTGATAAGCGTTACCGCGATTTTCTGGAGAGGGATGAGTGGAAAACCTTAAGTATCTATATCTATCAGTTGCAGGCGCGGGAAGCTGCCGTCGCCAGCTTTGGCCGGGCCGCTCAAATAATAAAGGCTGCAGTAACCAGTGTGGGTGCAGACCCGGAGCTCCTCAGGAGTTATGAAAACTATGTGCATAATCATTTCGTAGAGTTTTTTAATAAACAGCTCTTTAACGAAGCTGACAGGGTAATTGATCAGGGCCTTGCCTTCATGCCTCAGAGCAGCCTGCTGCTCAAGGATAAGGCTTTAGTAGCTGAAAATTTAGACTAATGGGGAGTAAAAGATGTCTTCAATTGACCATAAAAGCCTGGATCGTTTGCACAAGGACGACCGTTTATTAGTTGATGCCGGGGTTTTTGTAAAGGCTGGACGCAAGATCGATGAAAAGGCTATCAAGCTCCTGGCCGAATATAAAATTACCTTTGTTCCTACCATTAGCCTGACTTATGAGGAAATTGAAAAATTCACTCTTTTACCTGCTGATTCTTCAGTAGAAGATCATTTTATTCGTGAAATTCATAAGCGGGAACTTCCTTTTAAAACCGTCAGGAATTTACTATTAGAAAAACTTAAGGCAGTTTATGTTCCCTTTCATGAAAATAACCCTGTTTTTCATGCTAAAGGGAAAAAAAAGCAGATTATTGCGGATAAACTGTTGCAGGGTGAGCCCCCTTCGTTATATCAGCCTGATATTGATGCCGGGAGCGAGGCGCTTCTGTCATCCGGCAATATCAGATATCTTACAGAGAGTATTAAAGCTATATATAAATATTTGGAGTCTCGTACTTATCTTGGCCCGGACACACGAAAGCAGAAAAATCGGATACATCGCGTAACTCTGCATTCAATACGCTTGCACAGTTCGTTCAGCGGCAATCGTCTCTCCATTGTGGGCGATGCTCTGCCGTGGCAGGCCCTGGATACGGCGACCTATTTTCTTTTTGCCATAACTAATCTGAACAAAAAGCGGATATTAAAGGGATGTCCGCTTTCTGTAGCGCGGTTTGATCCTGACAAGGTTGTGAATATTGATGGTGAATTCCAGTATTATCCGGGCATGATTTGTGATGCTGCAATGGGTATTTTACTCCATAACTGGCGCCATATGACATTGGGGAAAAGCTTTATCTATATCCACCTGAGAAGCGTAATCGTTACTATTTTGTGGGGCGGGTTTATTCCTATCTGGATTCCTATATTCCGCTCATTTCGATCCTGATCGATGAAAGGAATAATAAGAAGTATCGCTTCGGAGAATTGTTGTTTCATTTACCGGCGGGAACTGCTTTTTATTTAAAAGAGGGCAAAATAATAAAACAGATGAAGCTGGGCTGGATAAAAGAATTGCAGATATATGATCTCAGTAAGAGTCCCGGAAATATAGCTGAGTATGAAGATATTCTCTTTGGCAAGCAACGAGCGCTTTCGCGGAGGCTGAAAAGGGGCTATTAATTGCCGGTTACATTTTAGCAACCACAAGCAGGCTGTGATATCCGCTTAGAATCAGCCATAGTCAACTACTAAAACTGATATTTATCTATTAAAAGGTTTATCCACGGAAGAGGTAAAACCGAAAATTATAGATAAGGAGAGAAGCGTGCTCATAGATGAATTAAAGAATTTAATGCAAATCGAAATCGACCTTTTGAATGTTTTTACCGGGCTGGAAGTGAAGCTGCAGGAGGCTTTCCTGCGTCGTGACTGGCCTGAACTGGACACCCTTGTCAGTAAGCTGGGTTCCTTTTCCGGCAGGATCGAGGCTATGGAACAGAGAAGACACAATACCTTCCAGGAGCTGAAGGTTTCGTTAAAACTGGATGAAAAAATGACTTTCAACCGGGTCATTACGGAAATGCCCGGTGAAGATCGGGAGGAGCTTGCAGACCTTTACCGGAAGCTCAAAATTTCAGTGATCAGGGTCAGGGGAGCTACCGGGAGGCTGGGCTATTATTTCCGTTCGGTATCGGATTCGGCAAACCGGGTGCTTTCTGAGCTTCTCCCATACAGAAAGGGCAGACTATATTCACGGGTCGGTCTTCCCAGGGCAGTGGAAGAGGCCTCACTGCTTTTCAATCGTGAGTTATAGGAGGAGAGTGTGCCGTCAACATTCAGCGGAATAGAAATAGGAAAGAGAAGTCTGCTTGCTCATTCGCAAGGCTTAAACACTATTGGACATAATCTGAGCAATGCCTCGGTAGAAGGCTACAGCCGTCAGCGGGTAGAAATGAGGGCGAGTCCGCCGATTTATCTGCCGCAGCTCAATAGAGAGGAGCGCGCCGGTCAAATTGGACAGGGCGTGGAAGTGGAACGTATTGAGCGCATCAGGGATATGCTGCTGGAGGGAAGGATCGTTGCAGAAAGCAATGCCGAGGGTTACTGGGAGAGCCGGGATAAATATATTTTAATGCTGGAGCAGGTCTATAATGAGCCCATGGAGCTTTCCTTAAGGGGATCCATGGATAAATTCTGGGAATCATGGCAGGAGCTCTCTGTGCATCCGCAGGAAATGGGAGCGCGCCAGGCAGTGCTGCAGCGCGGCATGGCCCTGATGGATTCTTTTCATCAACGTTTTATGCGCTTTAAGGGAATCAGGGATATGCTGGAGGGTGATATCCAGGCAACCGTACAGCAGGTTAATAATCTGACTACCGAGATCGCGACGCTGAATGCGCAGATTGTAAAGAGCAAAGCTATGGATGACAATCCCAACGACCTGCTGGATAGAAGGGATTTGCTGGTAGGGGAGTTAGCCACTCTGATCGATATTACCGTGGGTACCCGGGACCCTGATGAGTTTATTATCTATTCGGGCGGGGAACACATTGTTCAGGGCAGACATTTTGAAAGGCTGGTAACTGAGGCTGACCGTGATAATGAAGGTTATTCACGCCTCCGCTGGCAGGGAGAAAGCAGAAATATTTTTTTCCGTGGTGGGAAATTGGCGGCCATGGTTGAACTTCGTGATGTGGATGCCCGCGGTGAGATACAGAAACTGGACCTGGTAACTGTTAACTTCATTGATTTGGTGAATGAGATTCACCGTAAGGGCTATTCGCTCAGCGGCCGGAGCGGCCTTGATTTTTTTGTGGAATATCCATTTATCAATAATATTTCCGGAAATTATGACCGTAATGGCGACGGGGAGTATGACTCTTCCTATATTTTCCGGATTAGCGGAAATAATCAGCTCAAACTGAAGGAACAGATCGGCCTGCGAGGCGTTCTGACCCTTCCGGGCGCAATAGATAATATTACGGTCGAGTATTATCCCACAGACACTGTGGAGGACCTTATGAGCCGTATAAACCTCTCCGGCGCCGAAGTAGCTGTACGCTTAAACCAGAATGGGCAGTTAAGTATAAAAGGCCTGCCTGCGGCTGATCCGGCATATCCGGATTTTGTGCTCAGGTATCTGGAGGATTCCGGCCGGTTCCTTGAGGGTTATGCCGGTGTTCTACGTAATTCAGGTAGGGATGGCGCTTTTGACTGGCAGCAGGCGGATGCGGTAATAGCCCTGCGTGGGGGAGATCTGGAGTTCGCCGTTGCTCCCCTGGCTCATCCGGCGGGTTGGATTGAGGTTAATCCGGTGCTGCTCAAAGATCCGGGCGCTATCGCAGCTGCTTTAAACAGCGGACGCGGAGCAGGCGGCCATGGAGACGGCTCTGCGGCTCTGGCAATTGCCGCTTTGAGAACAGATAAGGTGATGATAGGCACCGCTTCCGGTTTCGATGAATTTTTTGCCGCTGCGGTCACGGAGATAGGGCTTAAAGGAGAGGAAGCTTCCCGTGCCCTGGAAACAGAAAAATTGGTAATGAAGAACTTAAAGGATATTCGGGAAAGTATTTCCGGTGTAAATATTGATGAGGAGCTTACCAATATGATCAAGTTCCAGCATGGTTATTCCGCCGGCGCCCGCTTCATCACAGAAATTGACCGTATGTTGGATATCATTATCAATCGAATGGGGGTATAGCTTAAGTTATGAAAAGAGTCAGCACAAATCTGAGTAGTATTGATCAGCGCTATTACATGAAACTACAGGAATGGCGTATGAATCAGCTGCAGAACAAAATGTCTTCCCAGAGCCGAATTAAAGAGCTGCGCGATGCCCCCTTGTCTGCCGGCCACTCTACTCGTTATCAGTCGGAAATCACTAGAATGCGCCGCTACTCTACAAATATTGAGCGCACACGCGGGAATCTTGCTCTGATGGAAGGAAATATACATTCAACCGTTGATATTCTTCAACGGGTGCGGGAGCTGGCGGTGCAGGGCGCAAACGGTATCTATAACAAGCAGCAGTTGACCTATATGGCTGAGGAGGTGAACCAGCTGGTCAATGAAATGGTTAAAATTGCCAATGCCCGTTCAACCGAGGGAACGACCCTCTTCTCCGGTTTTATGACCCAGGTTGAGCCTTTCAGGGTTCATACAGCCAAAGTGCCTGGAAGCAAGGGTGAAGTGGTAAACAGCGTAGATTATATCGGCAACATCGGCCGTAATATGGTGGAGATATCAGAGAGGGCAACAATGTCCTATGGCATTCCCGGCAATTATGCCTTCTGGGCAGAGAATCAGCAAATCTACTCTTCAACAGAGGCGCTTGAATATCGGGTACAGCAGGACTCAAAAATAAAGCTTGACGGTGTGGATATTTACCTTAAAGAGGGGGATAATGTTTTTGCCGTAATCAGTAAGATAAATGATTCCACAGCGCCGCTGCGGGCTAGAATTGATCCGGTAAATAATTCCCTGGTTTTAGAAACTACTTTTGCCCACCAGATTTGGGCGGAGGATATTGGCGGCGGCAGTGTGCTTAAGGATCTGGGTATTATTTCTCCCGGAGGGGAGAGAAGCAATGTTCCCCCTTTAAACTTTTCAGATTCAGCCATGGTGTCCGGCGGTTCGATTTTCGATATGGTTATCTATTTGCGTGATCGATTTTACGCGGGTGATTCCGAGGCCGCCGGGGGAAGAGCTTTAAAGGGTATCGATCTGGCAATTAACAGCTTAACCACTACTCTTGCCGAGGTGGGAGCACGTGACAACCGCCTGCAGGTAACCATGGATAAATTGTCCTATGAGCTGCCGGAATTTATAAAGCGTAATTCAGAAGAGGTTGATCTGGACTTGAGCGAGGCGATCATGGAGCTCAAGATGCTGGAATATACCCATAAGGCGGCCCTGGGTACTGCGGCCAGAATACTTAAGCCAACCCTGCTTGATTTTTTGAGGTAAGATATGAAAGTAGCAACCAAACCCTACGGCGCTATTCAAGTTGACAACCGGCAGAAAATATCTTTTCCTTATGGCATTCTTGGCTTTGAGAATCTGAAGAGCTACCTGCTTCTTGATGCGGTTCAGCAGCCATTCTACTGGCTGCAGAGCCTGGATGTGGTTGAGGTGGCTTTCGTGCTTATTAATCCCCGTATTTTCCGTCCGGATTATTCCCTTGATGTGCCCAGGGAAGAATTGGAAGAGATAGATATAGAATCAGAGGATGATATGCTTGATTTTGCTATTGTAACTATCCCGGATAATCCGGCAAATATGACTGCAAATCTCCAGGGTCCGATTATTATAAATAAACTCTCCAGAATTGGCCGCCAGTCAATATCCAACAATGATAAATGGCAGGTTCGCCATTTGATCATGCAGGATCTGGCAGTGGTAGGGCTTTAGAAAATGCTTGTTCTGGCAAGAAAGCTCAATGAGAGTATAATGATCGGAGATCAGGTAGAGATCTCGGTTGTAGATATCAGGGGTGACCAGGTAAAAATTGGGATTAAAGCGCCGAAACATGTGAAGATCTACCGCCAGGAGGTCTACCGAGCTATTCAGCAGGAGAATATCGAGGCGCTCAAGAGTAAACCGGACCTGATCCCTCAGCTTGATAAGCTGTTAAAACGAAAAACTTAAAAAAAGCTGATCAAAATCAAGAATCCTTCAATTCTCCGTAGAATTTTATTTCCGCTTCACTTTTTCTTAAATAGAGAGGTTCAAGGTTGTACTGAATATTGCCTTTCCGTTTGAAGAGCTCTTGCCCGATTTCCAGCAGACTTTCCGGATCGGTGAAAGGCAGGCCTCTGTCCAGGGTTATTCCCTCCCTGCTCTGCTCTTCGCCGATGATCCGTGCAAAGACTTCAGCTTCGGAACCGGTCAGCAGCAGATTATCAAATTCTTTCAAATCCAGGGCAAGTTTTGTCATGGGAATATCCAGGTAATCTGAAATTCTCTCTCCCTGCCTGTATAGAGCAGTGTAGACCTTTTTTCTGCGAGCATCTGACAGTGGTATTACCACTCCCTTGAAGGACCGGTAACGAAAAGCCAGAGCATCCAGCCCGGGGATGCCTATCAAGGGACAGTGAGAGCCTGCTGCCAGACCCTTTGCAGTAGCCAGGCCAATTCGCTGGCCGGTAAAGGAACCGGGACCAAGTGAACAGACAATAAGCTGGAGGTCATCAAGCTTTATTCCCGAATCCTCTATCAGGAACTTTATCCATGGCAGAAGAGTTTCGGAGTGTTTAAGTCCTATTCTAACAGTGGTTACCCGCCGTTCACCACCAGTGCTCAAAGCTATGCCAAGCACTTCGGTGGCTGTGTCAATCGCTAAAACATTCATATATCAAGACCCTGGATTTCAATGAGCCTGGAACCATTTTCCTCTATCTCTATTCTTACTCTTATGAATATATCATGGTTATACTCATGGCCGGCGAATAGAGAAAGGGCTCTATCCCCCCATTCAATAACACTTATCCCTTTGTTGTCAAATATCTCCTCAAGGCCAAGCTCTTCTAACTCTTCAACCCCGGTTATCCTGTATAAATCTATATGAACCAGCGGCAGGGTTCCCTGGTAATTGGCAATAATAATGAAGCTGGGACTGGTTATTTCTTCCTCAATGCTCAATGCAGCAGCTAAACCCTTAACTAAAGTCGTTTTTCCGGCACCCAGCCCGCCCTCTAAAGATATAATTGCCCTCTCTTTTAGTGAGGAGCCAATTTTAAAACCTATTTCTCTGGTTGCCTCCGGGCTTGTGCTTTTCCAACAGATCAAAACAGCAAACCTCTTTTTTTTAAATAATTTTGGAAAGGTTGATAACAGGTTATAGGGTATTGAAAAAAGGAATTATGGTCAACTAATTTGCGCCAGGCAGGCTCTTTTCAGGCGGTAGATCCGGAAGGTTATATATAGTTATAGACATAGGAATAGATACGGTTCATGTATCTTCCGGAAACTTTGGTAAACATTACGTGCATTACGCCGCCGCGCACCTTGTTTTTACCAAAGCGTTTGATCTTACCGAAAACAGCTATGCGGGTACCGTGTTCAATTTCAAACTCAATTTTAATAAGCTGTCCCTGCGCAAGGGGGTTTAATGAATTAATGCTGCAGCCGCCGGCGGAAATATCGGCAACTGTGCCCAGATGCCTCTTGCTCTGTTCAACAACAGCCGTGCGCTTTTTTTTCCTGCCGGTCCCCGTTTCCATAATTTGAATAGGAAAGAAAAAGCCTGGTTTTTCCAGAGGCCGCCGCCGGAACTTTCTTTTCTGTTCTCTGCGTAGTGTTTTGGAATGTTGAATAAGAACACATATTTTGCCTTTAATTGTATCATACCCCAGTACTTTTGTCTGAAAGGAGTAACCGGCGTCACTATCCCGCCAGAAATGGGCCTTTAACCGGGTGCCTTTGCGCCAGCGGAAATCATGGCCGGCTCTATTGTGTGGGGTGCTTAAACAGAGCATATCCCTCATATTGGATACTACCTTTAGTGCATATTGACCGCTTGATTCTTCAGTAATTACTAAAGGCTGTCCCGGTTTCAGCAGGTTGGTGGAACGGATTCCGATACCTTTCCGGGAATTCCGCTCGATTATCTGCTTGATTTGAAATATTAAACTCAATTTTTGTTCCCTGGCCTCCTCGCCCATATCACGATTGTGGTCCAGGGAATAAATTCCCTTTTTGATAATATCATCTAAAAGTCCGGCATTGGAGAAAACCAGGAATGGCTGTTTTACTTTGCAGGCTTTTACTAAATAATCCAGCATTTCCGTATGGCTTTTTTCCAGACCTATGTCGCGGGCCATTCTCCGGAATACAAATTTATTATATTTTCTTCTCTGTTCAGGAGACAGGCTGGTTTTTCCGCGGTTGCTCATGCGGCGGCCTACAATTAGAATGATCAAAAAAGCCAGGATAATGGCCAGGAAGATCCACATGGACCTGGTGTCACTCTTGGCCATTAGATCATATTCGATTTTTAAGATGACACCATTAAAGTTAGCTATAAAATTCATGATAAATCCTGTCCTAGAATTTTAATACTTTCCAGCCTGGGAGCTATCTCATATTCCAACAGGTCACCGATTAACACCGAGTCCTGAGCGTGAAAGGCCTCTACCAGCTCCTTGAGAATGGTGTTCAATTCCGTATAAAACTCTTCCAGGCTCATACCATCTATTGTAAGTTCTTCAATTTCCTTCAGGCGGCTCTTTTTAAGGTTGAGAAAAACCCTGATCATGTTTTCATTTAGCTCAGTAAACCGAATTATGGTTTCCATGGCCTTGCGATCTTTACCAGTCTGTAAGAGCAGTGAAACATCGCTTATTTCACTGATACATTGCTCCAACTCCAGAGCCAGATTGTTTAAGGCTTTTACGGGATTGCTTATTTCGGTAAGAAGCTTGTTGAATGTCTCTGCCAGCTGATTTATTATATGGAGCGCTTTATTCACCTCAGTCTTTTCCCAGGATATGGAATTGATTGAATTACCCAGCTCAGTCAGGGCCAGCTCTGTTTGCTGGTTGCCGGACAGGTGTTTCTTTGCACTTTCCTTCATCAGGCTGAAACCCTCCTGGAGCTCTTCAAGGAGTTTAATATCATGGTTCTCCAGGGCTTTCTGAAGCAGTGAGAGGAATTCCAGGATTGTCTCCATATTGGTTGCCAGTATCTCATAGCGCGGTTTGGCAACGAGCTTAAGGGTTTTTACCTTTTCAACGGGAGTATCCCGCCATTCCGGGGAGGGCTGGGAGAGCAACTCTCTATCATCGAAGGTTATTGAAGTAAGAACCAGGTTGGATTCCTGGAGCCACAGATCTATCTGCTCAATTACCTCGCCAAGATTTTTTTCATTTTCCAGAGTAAAGTCCAGTACAGTATCATTTATTCTAATTTCCAATTTTTTTTACTCCTTCAATAGGGTTTCTTCACCTATCACTGCCTGTACGGTTGAGATTATCTAAAGACTGTGAGCTTTTTTCCAGGGCATCTAAAGCGGCTTCCATTTTTCCGTATTTACGTTTCAGTTCAGCTTCATAGTCTTTGAGGTGACGGTTATAGCTTTCAATTTCCCGGTTTTTTCGTGATATTTTACTGTCCAGGGTGCTTGTGCGTGAAGATATAATACCCCCGGTGTCTACATAGGGCTTAAGATAGTGATCAAGGCTGAAAGCCACACCTTTGTCAATAATAAGATCATTGTCCCCATCAGAACCGAAAAGCTCCTTTACCCAGTCCGGGTGTGCAGAAATAGCTGAATCAAGTTTGGATTCCTCGATTTCAAGATATCCCCGTAAACGGGTTTTGCTTAATGAACTCTGTCTTCCCGGTGCAGTTGCATTGGTGGCAATGCCTATATGAGCCAGAAGAGAGAGTTCGCTTTCCCCGGAAGTGGGATATGGATTCATCATTATATTCTGCAGCCTTGTTTTGAGCTGCCGTAAGGACTGATTTCCCAGGAAAAGCCCAAGGTTTTTTTCCGCCCATTCCTCCTCATCTTCAGTTAGAAATAGGGCATCTTCAATTACGCTTTCGTCTCTTCTGGTTAAGATATCTATATGGGTAAGGAGCTGGTTATAGTTGCCGACAAGCTGGATTATGGCTTCTTTGATAACCTCACGGTCGCGTTCTATAGTCAGGCTTACCGCGCTATCTCCTTTTGTGTGCAGGGTCAGTTCCACCCCGGGAATAAGATCATTAATATTATTGGAATCTCTGGTAATTTCAATACCATCCATAGAGAGCAGAGCATCGCTCACCGTTGACAGGGGTTTTACCGGTGTATATTCCCCCCTTACTTGAGTGTCGCGAACTCTTATATTCTGCAGGGTGATCAGTCGGTGTGTATTGCGGTTCCTGAGGTTGATAGTGTCAATCTCCGGCTGCTGCAGTTGAAACCGGAAAAGCCGGAACTCCTCTGAATCTTCTATCCCAGGCAGCGCCTCTATTTGCGACCCTCCTTCCAGGAAGAGTACCTGCATGTCGTCAATCTTTACCGGTATCTCGGGCTTCTCCCAGGTCGGCAGTACTACCTGTGAGGGATCATTCTGTATTGTTATGCCCTGGTATTCAATGTTCCCGGCCGCGGGAATGAACGGTCCTGAGGGCGGGGCAGCCTGGCTTGTCACCTCTTCAGGTATTATTTCAGTCTTTATTTCCAGCTCTAATACCATGCCTTCAGTAACCGGTCCGGTAAGTTCCACGGGTATTTTCATTTCCGTTCCGGGCTTCAGGGTTAATGCTCCTTCCTGAAGAGTGTACATGGTCTCATTCAGGGGGAGCAGCCAGGGTGTAATAGTATACCTGTCCAGGGTAATGCTTTGCTCCGCCTGGCCGCTCTTTTTTATAAATCCGGCTGTAATGCCGAACTCAAGCGCCTGGTCATGGAGGCTTAAGGGGTTCTTCAGTCCTGTTTTCAGACCTTCAATTGCCATTACCCGGCTCTTGTCGGAATTAGCCACTACTGAGGCTCTGATTAGATCAGCCCCCCGCTTATTGATTAAAGCGGCGAGTTCATTAAGGCTGCCGCCGCTGAAATTAAATTTAACCTCTTTATCACCAATTTTAAAACGATAGAGACCTTTTTCAGCTCGAAAATCCTTATCAAGCGAACGGGATAGGAAGCGGTCAGCCTGCGCTGTCTGCTTTACGATTATTTTCTTCTTCTCTTCCAGAGCGGTGCGGGTGGCATTTGCAGTGAGAATGGTTGTGTCTGAAGATTCCGCGATTTTACTGTTGAAGGGATTTTGAAAACCATATAATTCCCGGGAATTATCTCTGAAGGTACTGATTTTCCTGTTCAATGAGAGCCAGACCGACTTCTGCTCTTTGAAGGTGTCAACCTCATCTTCCATTCGGGTTAACGGAATGCGCTCAACCTCCATGAGCTTGTCGATAATCTCGCCTGTCTTGTATTTGCTGGTGACTCCCGGGATACTGAAATCGGACATCGATTATCTCTTTATATCTGTTCGTCTATCAATAAGCCGATTGTCTCCCTTATTCTAGCCACCATATTTTGGATCTCCTCAGAAGGTATTTCCTTTATTACTTTATCGGTTTTTCGGTCAATCACCTTTACGATGACCCGGTCAATCCGGCGGTTGACTGCAAGTTTGAGCCTCTTGTTGAAAAAGGAGCAGGTATTTTCCAGGGCTTCAATAGCTTCATCCAGATTGATCTCTGCCGGTTGATTCTGTTTTTTAGTTACCGTCACGGCAGTTTTTCTGACCACGCCTGTTTTACGCCGCTGCTCGCTTTTAATACCTTCCGGGGTTCCTATGGTTTGTATTATTCCTGGAAATTCCATTCCCATATTAACCTCCCTGTCAAAAAAGGGGGAAGAGCGCGATCTCCCCCCCCACTATACTATGTAAAGAGGTGACGTCCAGAGACCTCTTTACTCCGGGAACGGATTTTTACACAACCCGTTATCTTCGCTATCTTCTTTAACTTCGCTAGCTTCGCTAGCTTAATAGCTGAAGTACGGATTGCGGTTTCAAGTTGGCCTGAGCCAACATCGCAGTACCTGACTGAACCAGGATCTGGTTTTTCACAAATTCAACCATTTCTCTGGCCATATCGGTATCACGAATTAAAGATTCGGCTGCCTGCATATTTTCAGCAGCCACAGCGACTCCTTTAGCCGCCATTTCAAAACGGTTCTGATAGGCACCGAGATCCGCCCTCTGCTTGGATACCATACTCAGGGCGCTATCCACAGCTCCTATTGCCTGGTTGGCTACATCAGGTGTAGAAATGGAAATCATCTCTCCTGCAGCTGCCTGTCCGCCTGATAAACCTAAAGCTTCGGCAGTCATAGTACCGATAAATGCTCTCTCCCTCTGGTCCATATTTGCACCTACCTGAAAGAACATCTGGCGTGCATCCGTACCGCCCAGTTCGGGATTGGCGAAAGCACCGGTAAGCAGGTTCATGCCGTTGAATTGGGCATGGGAAGCGATCCTGTTGACTTCATCAACTAATTGAGAGACCTCAACCTGTATCTGCATCCTGTCTTCCGCCGTATAGATGCCGTTGGCTGCCTGTACGGAAAGTTCGCGTATTCGATGCAGGATATCCTGCGTTTCCTGTAAGTAGCCTTCCGTGGTTTGTATAAATGAAACTGCATTCTCAATATTTCTATTTGCCTGATTCAAACCACGGATCTGTGAGCGCATCTTTTCGGAAACAGCCAGTCCAGAGGCATCATCGCCGGCTTTATTGATCCTCATTCCTGAGGAAAGCTTTTCGATGTTGACAGTCATGTCGTTGCCCTTGAACTTGAGTACCCGATTAGCATACATGGCGCTCATGTTGTGATTAATTATCATCTCACCCTCCTTGATATAATAAAAAAGGCATCCTTTGCCTTTTTAGTGTGCCGACAGGGCTGTTTACAGAGAACCTCGCGCGTTCCTCTGTCCCCGTTCCCGTTATCCCTGTACAGCAAAGAGATATCCCCGATCCCCTATTAAGGGATCGGGCATCTCTTTTTATTTACACTTAGCAAGTGAGGATTTATTTTTCAAAGAACAGAACGGAGCTGTTACTTAACTCTATTCTAATACTATAGGCCGGTGAATGCAATACAAATTATTTTTAAAAGCGATTTCCGGCCAATAATAAGCGCCAACTCACCAACATCCTTCCGGTTAACCCAGAAGCTGAAGCACTGTCTGAGGCTTAAGATTTGCCTGAGCCAGCATAGCTGTTGCGGACTGCACTAAAATAGAGTTTTTGGTGAACTCTACCATATACTCGGCCATATCTGCGTCACGGATACGTGATTCAGCTGCCTGGAGGTTCTCCGCACCAATGGAGATGCCCAGAGAGGCATATTCCAGCCGGTTCTGATAGGCGCCGAGATCGGCACGCTGTTTGTTAACGGTTTTAAGCGCAGCATCGAGAAGGCCAATTGAACGGTTGGCTCCGTCGGGTGTGGATATGGAAAGAATTTCCCCGCTGCCCACACTGCGTATGCCGAGACTCTCAGAAGTCATTGTGCCAATGTAAACCCTCTCTCTTTGATCCATGTTGGCCCCAATATGCAGCCACATGGAAGCGGTAACCATATTTTCACCGCCTTCCCGTGCGAAGCGGCCGGTAAGAATGTTCATGCCGTTAAATTGAGCATGAGAGGCGATTCTGTCCACCTCATCAATCAGTTGGGAGACCTCAACCTGAATCTGCATACGGTCTTCATCAGTGTAGATACCATTGGCCGACTGAACTGCAAGCTCCCTTAATCGTTGAATGATATCCTGGCTTTCCTGGAGGTATCCTTCAGTAGACTGGATAAAGGAAATTCCGTTTTCCGCATTCCTCTGTGCCTGCCTTAAGCCCCGTATCTGGCTTCGCATTTTTTCTGATACGGCCAGTCCGGAAGCATCGTCGCCGGCTCTGGTAATCCTCAAACCTGAGGATAGTTTTTCGATATTTTTGTCCAGGCTCAGGTTGTTGACCCGGTTCTGGCGGAGAGCGAATATGGCGCTCATGTTGTGGTTGATAATCATTGTTTCCTCCTTGAAACATTTAATTCCGGACTTCCCTGCCCGGAAGAGGGTCCAACGGACCGCTCAATAAAGTCTTTTTAAAATCCCTCCTTTCTTTATTAAAATTTGTTACTTTAAGGCTTAACCTCTCTTAAATTAAACCGATAATCAGAATAACCGGAAATATAAGTCCTCTTCCCGGATATAGAAGAAAGTTGTTGCCTTATTCTTTGTATCGTCCGGCATGCTTGAAAAACTTTAATTATTTTTTGTGTGATAAAACCTGGAAACAGGTTTTTTAGTTAGTGTGTCTTAGCGCGGCGGCTGTTGAAATAATTATTTATAATCATTTTATAGCCCAGAGGCACCTTACTCTCTTCGAACTGCATGGCAATAGCCGCGATGTCTTTCCTGCCCTCAACAGCCTCAAAACGGAGGGTTTTACCGGTAATATCAAATACATTTTCCTGATTTCGGAATGAAAGCTTGATTATTGCCGGTTTATTGATCAGAAACTTGGCAACACCTACTATTAGTATTTTTGCCCCTGAAAAAGATAGGTCACGTAAAATGCATTTGCGCGGAACTGAATCCATAAGGATCCGGACCTCTTTAGCATCCAGAGCCATTTCCCTGATAACATCGGGAGTTATGATAATACGCTCCTCTCTTCTCCTTTTGGCATTAACGTTAGCTTCCAGCATTTCGCCGAATATTTCGATAAGGTCATCAGGGGGTTTCTGGGTATAAGTAAGCGAGGCAAAGTAGGTATCGGGATTTTCCTTATTATAAGGGTTAAACCCGGTTATCTTTGCCGGAACAAAGAAAGAGATGGGCTCCAGTTTATCCGATATTTTAAAAGCGAACCTGAGGGAAGCCATATTATTGGCTTTTTTAAAGATTTCAAAGTGAGATTCATTGAGGTTGGCAATAACTTTGGCTCCGACCATGGAAGCGGAGTAGATTACACAGGGAAAGTTGTCTCCGCGGCACTTCAGGTAGAGGTGCCTGGGCATTAATCCCATGACCTCGATTATATTCTTGGTAAAAGAGATATCAACCTGTTTAAAGAGTTCATAATATCTGTTAAGCTGTCGACTGGTGGTTATGGCCATATTACTGCACCGATAACTATAATTAATTAATATAACGGTGTCAATCAAAGGGGGAACAATAGGGTGTTTTCAATTTACGGAATAGGGAATCCCTTGTTGGATTTTATTGCCCCTGGTGATTTTGCTTTGATCGAAGGGTTGAAAACTAGAACCGGAACCATGAATCTGGTAAATCGTGATAAAATGGAACATATTCTGGGTCAGGTGGTTGAGTATAAAAATACTCCGGGCGGGAGCTGCGCTAATACTATCAGAGGTGTAGCCTGGCTCGCTGAAGCTGTGCAGGTGGAACCTATGATTTACTGCGGCGGTATAGGCAAGGATGCTTTTGGCCGGCGTTACCAGTCTATTCTGGAGAGCGCCGGAGTTATAACCAGAATGGCTGGTAAAAAAGAACCTTCAGGCTGCTCGGTAATTATTGTTACACCTGACCTGGAACGTACCATGTTTACCTGTCTGGGCGCCTGCAGAGAGTTAGATGAAAAGGACCTTGATTTTGAAGCAATAGCAGAGTCCAGGTTTCTTTATTTTACCGGTTTTATGTGGGATACGGAGAATCAGAAAAGAGCAATATTCAAAGCTGTGGAGGTTGCCGGAAAGAATGGCGTGCGGGTTGTTTTCGATCTTGCTGATCCCTTCCTGGTACAGCGAAATCGGGATGAGCTGAAAGATTGGCTGCCCGGCAAAATTGATATTCTATTCGGCAACAGGGAAGAATTATCACTTTTATCGGGAATTGAAGGAGATGATGAGCAAATTATAGAGGAAGCCGAGGATTACGCGGAAATTATGATTATGAAGCTTGGTAGTGATGGATGTATGGTCAGGCAGAATGGTAAAATATTCAGCGAATCGGGTATCAAAGCGGAGGCAGTGGATACAACTGCAGCTGGTGACAGTTTTGCCGCAGGCTTCCTCTATGGGCTGCTTAAGGGAATGACAGTATCATATTCAGCACGGCTTGCCAATCGCCTGGCTGCAGGTATTGTTGAGGTTCGTGGTTGCGATTATCAGTCTTTGACTCAATCAGATATACTTAAGGGAAGCTGAATAATAAACTCTGTAGCTTCAGCATCTGACCACGCCTGGATACTTCCCCGATGTTCCTCAATTACCTTTCTACAGATAGTTAAACCAAGACCGGTTCCCTTCTCTTTACCATAGGAAACAAAGGGATCAAAGAGTTTTGAAAGCAGATGTTCAGGTATCTGTGGACCATTATTTTTAACCTGGATAGTAACTCTGTTGTTCAGCATGTGGGAGGTTATCCAGATATTTCGGGGGCCTTTGATTTTGCTTAATGCCTGTCTGGCATTATTGAGCAGGTTAATAAATACTTCTTTTAATTTACTGCTGTCGCCTGTAAATGATTCTATTACCCTGGACTCTTTTACAGATGAAGGCACTAACTGCACAGCAATTTTTTCTTTTTGAAAGCAGATGTCATAAAGATGCAGGATTTCCTTTAAGAAACTTTCAAAGCGGATAGGCTCAAAATTAAGATGCCTTTCTCCTTTGGCAAAGGAAAGGAGTTCTTCGATCATATCTTTCATCCGTTCAACTTCCCGGTTCAGGATAGTACTGTATTCCCGGCGTTTCGTGCTGTTCAGATTTCCCTGTCCGAGCAGATCAATGAAACCCCACATTGTTGACATTGGCCCCTTAAGATCATGGATTACCGTACCCGCCATTTGACCCAGGATCATATATTGTTCCTTGAGCAAATCCTGCTTATGGGTCTGATACCTGTGCAGGTTTGAGACCACTATATCGGCTGCAGCTTCAAGAAAGGGAATATCTGTATGATGCTCCGGAATGAAGATAGAGAAAATCAGGCAGCCAAAATTATTGTCCTGAAAGTTAAGCGGTATCAGAAATAATCGCTTCTCTTTCAGGTAATCGATAGTCAGGATTTTATCCTTGATTTTCAGCCCCTGTTTTTTTAGAAAATCAAGGATTTCTTCGTTAACAGGCAGAGATCTATGAAAGATAGTGATATTGCACTGCTGTTGACTATCCAACTGGCAATAAAAAGCCTCTTCAGCTGTCAGCTGTCCTTTAAGTCTCTCTATACTGATTGTTAACAATTCTTCAAAGCTGTTTCTCCCCCTGAGTTCCAGGCTCAGTTCATTTAAAAATTTCAGTTCTTCTACTTTATGACGGAGGAGTTTGTTCTGGGTGTCCAGGGAGCTTATAAGAGCAACATTTTTTTTCTTTAATTCGAATATTTCCACGGCGTTTTTTGCCGTAGTGATTACTTCTTCATTGTTCCAGGGTTTACTTATATAGCGATAGACTGATCCCCGGTTAATAGCGTCAATTGCCACATCGATGTCCGAATATCCGGTTACCAGGATGCGGATAATATCCGGATATTGTACGGTTATCCTTTCGAGCAACTGGATACCATTCATTTCCGGCATTCGCTGATCAGCAAAAAGAACCTGGATTGGATGTTCAGCCAGGATTGAAAGAGCTTCTTTGCCGGAAGTGGCAGTTAATACCCGGTATAGATGGCCAAAAAGGCTCTGAAAGAGAAATAGATTCTGTTTGTCATCATCTACATAAAGTATGCTGTGTTTTTCGGGTTTATCCATTATTTTTTAAATATTTTTTAAAAGCCCCGCTCGTGCCGTCCGGAGAACATCCTCTTGAACCGTAATGTCCAAGTGGGTTTCCGCATCAGCGAATCATGCTTTCAGGCATTGCCGGAAGGCAATCAACAACTGAAATTAGGAATCCCGTAAAGGTGGTTTGACCCAAGAAGATAAAAATCTCCTCGCGAACACAGCAGGGCTCGATTTTAAAATACGCTTTTAAGTACTGCTACACTATAAACCTTCTTTAAGATAATTATTCGTGAACGATTGCAGGGCCTTGCTCCTGGAGGCTCTCTTCGATTCTCTTAAGCAGGGCTTTAGTAATCCTTTCAGCTTCGATGGTGTCCGGAGAGGGCTGCTCTCTGTTATTTTCCTGGTGCAGTACCCGTTTTAATTTAAAAAGTTCATCAACCAGGTTTAACGAGGTAAGCAAAGATATCTTCAAAGGGTCCGAAAGACGACTCTCCTCCGTGACTTCATCAATCTTAAATCTCAGGTATTCAGAAATTTCACTGAGATCTTCGATATTATCTCTTGATTTGATCGAAAAGGAGACACCCAGGATATCAAACCTGAAAAATTCATTCTCCATAGGCTAAAGGTTAGAAGATATCCAGCTCCTGCTTTTTTTCTTCATCAGGTTCTGTTTCAAAGATCAATGACCCCGATTCTGATTCAATTTCGGGGGAAGCATCTTCATCTACAATCGATGTTGTTTTTTTTTTGCTTTCCGGTTTAGTGATGTCGTCTTCAAGCTGCTCAAGGTTTTTCATGGCTCTGAGTATTGATTGTTCAATTTCGTCTTGATCGGATTTGAACTCCTGCACCAGGTTTTCCAACTCCTCCATCCTTGCCTGAGAAGTATCGATGGTTTTCTTCAGAGCCTTATTCTCTTCCCTGAGCGTATTAATCAGCTCAATAGCCTTAATGGTTTTGCCTTCCAGCAGGCGGATCTGATCCAGATGAATCATTATTTATCTGCTCCCAGTGTTGATTTTGCTTTATCAACCAGGGCATTGAAGCCCTGGGGGTCTTCTATAGCCATGTTTGAGAGAATCTTGCGATTCAATTCGATCCCGGCAGCTTTCAGGCCGTTAATGAATCGGGAATAAGTAATTCCATTCTGCCGGCAGGCAGCGGAAATACGGGCAATCCAGAGTGACCGGAAAACCCGTTTTCTGTTTTTACGGTCACGGTAGGCATAGGTTAGCGATTTTGCAACTGCATCTTTTGCGGTTCGCAGCAGTTTACTTCTGCCCCCCCAGTAACCTTTGGCTTGTTTGAGTATTTTTTTTCGTCGATTTTTCCTTCGTGTTCCGTCAACAGCTCTGGGCATTTAATATCTCCTTACTCTTATCCATATGGCAATAATTGTTTAATCCGCTTTGTTTCAACATCACTCAGAATAGCTGCATTGCGAAGATTCCGTTTGCGTTTGCTTTTTTTCTTGGTAAGAATATGGCGCAGCCCCTGTTTTTTATAGCGGACCTTCCCATTCCCGGTTATTTTATATCGCTTCGCCGCGCTTTTTCTGGTCTTCATCTTTGGCATTCAATCTCTCCTTCTGCAATGTCTCTTTCTTACTTAATCTTACTCATTTTTTGGATTTTGGGCTTAGAAACATTGACATAAATCTTCCTTCCATCTTGGGAGGACTTTCTATATTATAAGAATCTTCAAGCAATTCCAGCACTTTATCAAGTTTGTCCTTACCCAATTCAGTATGAGCTAACTCTCTTCCTCTGAATCGTATGGTTACCTTTACTTTGAATCCCTGCCCCAGGAACTCTCTTATATGTTTGGTTTTAAATTGAAGATCGTGATTTTCAATTTTGGGCTGCATCCGTATCTCTTTAAGCTTTATAGTTTTAATTTTTTTCCTGGACTCTTTCAACCGTTTTTCCTGCTCAAATTTATATTTACCGTAATCCAGGAGTTTGCATACCGGCGGATTGGCGTTTGGAGACACCTCAACCAGATCCGTACCGGACTCTTTTGCAAGATCCAATGCTTCCATTGTAGGTATTATACCTCTTTGATTACCCTGGTCGTCAATCAGCCTGATTTCCCTGGCCTGTATCCGATTATTAATCCTTAACTCTTTAGACGCCAATGTACCTCCTTTGGCAGTATCATGACCTCCCGTTTTAATATGCCTGGGAGAATCATTGTTAGATACCAAGGGTAATATATCATGGTTGGCAAAAAGAGTCAAAGGGGGATGTCAGCGGTTTATTTTCTGATGGCTGGAGCTTCCGCCCTGATTTCAGTCAGTTTATTCCATTTATCCTGCAGATATTTTTTGAAGATATACTCTTCATGGTAATCGTGAGAAATTTCTTCAATAGCCCGGGTCATATCATTGAAGAGTTCTTGCAGGTTCGATATTACTGCAGGTTCAATGTTGCAGCTTTCGGGAAAATTGTATTCAGGTGTAAAAGTGGATTCCTTTAATCTTTCCAGTGGATTGGCTTTCCGGGTAGTGGTTAAAAGCTGGGAATCCTTTGCTTTTAGAACCTTCCCGATATCCACCATCATCTTTTCCGCAGAATAAGCAGTAATGGCTTCCTTTTTCCCTTTAACTAGAATATCTCCTAATCTGGTACAGCGTATATAATCTTTAACTTCATTATAAGTATCCTGGGTGAGTAGAATATCCCCGGGATTAGCGGCAGATTCCATCCGGGAGGCAACATTTACCGTATCACCATAAACGTCACGGTCTCTTCTGATGACCAGTCCGGTATTCAGCCCCATACGAACATTGAATTTTTGTTCGTCAACCTTGTATTGGTTATATTCAGCTATCTTTTCCTGGATGGTCATGGCGGCTAATGCGCCGTTAAGCGGATGTTTGAAGGTTACGAGCAGGCCGTCTCCCATTTTTTTAATCAGATTCCCTTTAAACCTGTTAATCGAGGAAATAGCGATCTCTTCAAATACCTGGATAAGCTTGATCAGGGTGGAGGTATCCGCCTCAGAGCTTTTTTCGGTATAGCTGACAATATCAATAAAAAACACGGTGAGTACCTGGGAATTTTCTCTTCTGAACTTGAATTCCAGTTTGGCATGTTCTATTAAGTCATCAGATTGATCCGCCGGTATCACTCTCTGGGGTTGGGAGCCTCTTTCTGTTTTTCCGCTCTCCAGGGACTGAATCAGGCTTTCGCGAATACTTTCAGATGAATTCCCCTGACAGAAGGACGGCAGTATTTCGCGCAGGGTTTCCTGCACAGCTTTTTGATCGGAATAGATCAATTTCAGTACCAGAGAGAGCACCCCCGTGGATACGGAAGCCTCCAGGTTATTCAATAGCTTGATAATTATTTCTTTATCTTTAGAGTTGAAATAATCATTTAAAATCTGAACAGCGTAATCGTCCCCCAATGCCAGCAGGGACTCTAAAGCCTCTACCTGGATCTCTTTATTTTTATCTTCTAAAAAGAGATACAATCTATTGGTCAAAACATCGAGAGGGATATTCTTTTCATTAATTGCGATATTCTTAAGTATTGAGATTGATAATTTTCTTACCATGATTTCGCCGTTAGCGGCTGAAGCCAAAAGGGGTTGCAACAGGGTGGCATCGCCATACCTTGACAGAACTTCAGCAATCCGGATTTTCTGTTCCGGGTCACATTCAGTCATACCCAGGGACTTTACTAAAGGAGGCAAAATGCCTTTGAGATTGCTCAAAGGCATATGTTTTAGAGTGTCAATGATCAGGCTTCTCGAGTAAGTATCCAGATTGCGGATTAGCAGGAGCTTCAGCAGGGTAGCAATGAATATTTTCGGCGGTAAAAAGCGCGCTCCCCTGAGATAGCCGTTAAGGGATGGCAGGTTTTTCAATGGAACCCCAAGAATATCCTTTGCCTGTTCAATTACTATCCGGTTTTGAAGCTGGCAGAGGGTTACAATACAAGTCTCTTCAAGAAAGCGGATCCGTTCCTGGCGGCTGAAATTCAGGATTTCCAATATCTTTTTTGCTGAGTTCCTTATTTCCAGGGTACCTATAACCCTGGTTAGACGGTTCAAACGGCGCAGCAGAGAGGGACGGTTCAGATTGATTTTAGAGAGGGTGAAGGAAATCTGCAGCCGTACTTTCCTGTCGGTAATATTGAATAAAGGGATGCAGGCATCAAAACGATGCTTATCCTCTTCAGGCGCAAAGTGCAGATAATCTCTTACCTTCTGCACCATCAGAGCCGGATTTTCAATTTTTTCCGCTTTAAAAAACTGCTGCAGTTCCAGGAGCAGGTTGGGTGAGGAATATAACTCTAAAGTCTGGGCAAGAAGGATTGTAAGTAAGGAATTTTTTTCCTTTATCCCTTTTAGCGACAGGTACTGCCTTTTTGTCTTACTGAATACTGTCTCGAGGTGAGTGGCTGTGGTGAAAATGAGCTCATTAAAATGTTGCGGCGCCTGAGCCTTTACCTCGTTTACGATTTTTATCATAAGATCACCATTCAGGGCCTCGGCCTGGGGATCTATGTAAGGAATACGCAATAGTATTTTGTAGATCTGGGTCGGGTTGGGTATTCTGCCATTATAACTGGAAAGAGAAGATAGAAAAGCGGCAGGAGTATTTCGACTGGTATTCTGCAGCAGATCAAGGACGAAGTTTTGCTGGGGGTTAACGGTTTTTAATTCATAAGCGCATAGATAGTAGCCCAGCGTTTCAGGCGTAAACTCGCGCGCCCTCTCCCGCAGAGACTGAATAAATGAGCCGGCTTCCCTGGTGGTGGAAAGAAGCAGCCGGTTGAAGATCGTTAATCTTACTTCGGGCGAAGTCCGCTCTATAAAGGGTTGGATAATATCAAGCTGTTCCGCCTCGACTAGCCCTTCGATTGCCTGGGGGAAAAGCTCTTTTCCGCTTTCTTTCGGGTCCAGGAGGATTGATTTATTAAGCTCACGAGCCCTGGGGTGCAGCGCTGAGATTTTATTGATGGCTTTCAGTATCTCTCTGCGTATCTCGAGCTCTTGAAAGATATTAAAGTATTTCGCCATTTTCTCAATAGTTGAAGGCGCATTGATCTCAGCCAGGGTCTGTATTGCGGCTATTTGCTGTTTATTTTTACCACGCTCCAGGATCCTGTAGAGGTGAGGTATGGCAAATTCATTGCCCAGAGAGGCGGAGGCTTTGATTGCTGTTAAGCTGATATCAACATCCGAATTGTAGAATTCTTTTATCAGCATATTAAAAATGGACTCGTTATAGAAATTTTTTAAAAGATAGAGAACGGTTATCTTACCTTCTTTGCTTAGTGTGGGTTTACTTTTCTGATTCAACTTTTTTATACTATTCATATAGCATTGATATTATAGTCAGTTGTTTCAGTTTAATCATTTTACCTTTTCCTGTCAATATTTCATCAGTAAATGTGTTGATCGACCGGGTTTTGACTGAAACATTTTAATATGTTATTTTAAGAGTCATGGATAATGATATTAAAGAGATTATTGATTTTGCTCTGGAAAGAGAAAGGGAATCTCAGGAGGTCTACCTGGATTATGCCCGTAAGACACAACGTATGGAATTCAGGAAGCTTCTGCTGTTCATGGCGGATATGGAGAAAGAGCATGAGAATAAGCTGAAAGAGCTGAAAGAGGGAAAAGATTCATCCGGTCTATTCCACAGCTCTGAGAGTGTTAAAGCGCGGCTTACTGATTTTATAGCGATGGAAGAGTTCTCCCCGGATATGGATTATGGGGATTTTTTAGTGCTGATAGTTAAACGTGAGGAAAAGGCTGAAAAATTGTATGAAGAGCTTGAATCTCTCGCTGCCCATACTGAAGTGAAAGAGCTCTTCAGCTGGCTGGCTGAAGAAGAGAGAAAACATAAAGCCTGGGCCCAGGATCGTTATGATCTGGAGATATTAAAAGATAATTGACGGCCGGACTCTATTCAGGCCTGGAGGATGAAAATAACCTCTGTTGTCCTGAAATTTGGCCAGACGCAACATAGTTTTTGTTCATTTATTATATCAATAATCTCCAATATGGTAATACTGTTTTTGCGGCAGTGATCGATAAAATCCCGTCTGGTGCATAAATGAATATTGGGAGTGTTGTGCCACTGGTATGGCAGGTCCCTGGTAACAGGCATTCTGCCCAGAAAAAGGAGCTGCAATAACAGTTTGTAACAGCCAAAATTGGGGAAGGAGATAATTGCCTTTTTGCCCACCCGGAGCATTTCTCTAACCACCAGTATGGGTTTATGAGTAGCCTGCAGGGTCTGGTTTAAGATTACATAGTCGTAGCTGTCGGATGCGTAATCCTTCAGCCCTTCATCCAGATTCCCCTGAAAAACAGATAGACCGCGGGCAATACATTTAATGATCATCTCTTCTTCAATATCCACTCCCCTGCCTTGAACATTTTTTTCATTGATCAAGCGAGAGAGCAGCTCGCCATCGCCGCAGCCCAGGTCGAGTACGCTGGAGTTCGGTTCGATAATTCTTACGATCTGATTATAATTTAAATGGGGTCGTTTAAACTCAGCCACGAATTCCTCCAAGAAACGAGCTGATAATGGAGCTTTGCCGATCAGTTTCCAGTAGAAAAGAGTCATGACCATATGGACAGTTAATCTCGATATAGGAAACATCTTTCCGGTTTTTAGCAAGGGCAAATACAATTTCTTTTGACTGATAGGAAGGGTAGAGCCAGTCTGAGGAGAAGGATACAACCAGGAATTTAGCCCTGGTTTCAGCAAAAGCCTCATTCAAGCCGCCAAAACGGGCGCCCAGGTCGAAGTAGTCCATAGCTTTGCTTATATAGATGTAGGAGTTGGCGTCAAAGCGCTCCACAAATTTGTCTCCCTGGTATTGAAGATAGCTTTCCACTTCGAACTCGTCGGAAAAATCATAGCCATACTGTTCCCTGCCCTGGAGCCGCCTGCCGAATTTCTTATGCATGGCTTCATCAGACAGATAGGTTATATGCCCTGCCATTCTGGCAATGGCCAGACCGCGGGAAGGTATTTCTTTACCGTAATAATTGCCATCCTGCCAGCGAAAATCGGACATAATGGCATTGCGGCTTAAAGCATTAAAAGCAATGCCTTGCGCCGTCATCCGCGCAGTAGAGGCAAGGATAATAGCAGATCTTACCTTATCAGGATAATAGATGCTCCACTCCAAAGCCTGCATACCTCCCATTGAGCCGCCGGCTACAGCGAAGAGTTCGGAAATTCCCAGGTGTCTGACCAGCTCATTCTGCGTCCGGACCATGTCATTAATAGTAATCAGAGGAAAAGAAAGAGCGTAAGGCTTGCCTGTTTGGGGGTTGATACTTGAGGGACCTGTTGAACCCCGGCAACCCCCGATAATATTAGAGCAGATTAAGAAGTACCTGTCAGTATCAAAGGCTTTACCCGGACCCACCATCGCGTCCCACCAGCCGGGGGTTTTATCGGATCCAGATAAATATCCGGCGGCATGGGCATCTCCGGAAAAGGCGTGTAAGAGCAGGATGGCGTTGCTGCGGTCACCATTTAAAGCCCCATAGGTTTCATAGCGGATATTTATGGGTCCGAGTTTTTTACCGCTTTCCAGTTGGAACTTATTGGGAGGCTCTGCAAAGGAAAAATCTTTTGGAGTAACCAATCCGGCTGAGCGATCATTTTTTTTCATCTTAGTTTTGCAGTCAAAGTAGTAATTGTTCGGCTGATTGTCAAGATAACTCTCCTTCCTGTGCCGGTCAGCCTTATCCCTATGCCCTGCCTGTTCTGACGGTTCGCAGTACTGACGCATAAATTATAAATCCACACACAATAGATACTTACAAACAAATAGATTTTTTTTCGTCTTTTAAATGAGTAGACGCACCACAGCCCGTTTGATATGATAAAATTGGTGTAAATT
>JAUVWI010000063.1 GCA_030604195.1 Spirochaetales bacterium | reverse complement strand
GCCTAGCAGACCTGGATAAAAAGCCAACTGAGTGTTTGATCCAGCCCGCACTGCGATAAAACCTATCCCATCGCTCCACAATTCTTCCTCCCGGCCCTATTGAAAATACTGATGCGTCAGTACTGGCTTCTGTTTAACAAAGTTGTCTACGGATGCAATCTGTGATTGTCGGTTATGGATTTTCTGATCGACCTGTTCAATGGCTTTGTGAATATTATGAAAATCATCTTTACCCTTCTTAATGAGCAGGGAACCCTGCCGGTGCAGTTTGAGAATGTCTTTTTCAATAATATTTTTTTTCCGGTTATTATCCTTCGCGCCTGAAGATCTCTTTTCTTTTTTGAGCCGGGCGAGTTCAATCTTTTTCTCAATCAGCTCTTTTCTTATTTTGGGCAGATGTACAATATCTTTGGAGAACATCTATTCCTCCTTACCGTGACGCTGCTATTATATTTAAAATCGGTGTTAACCATCATTATTATTAGCGGCAGATGGCTCTTCACTCATGGCTCTGCTCTAATTCCTCTATTCTCCGGCGAAGCAAATTTACCTCTTCAACAATCCTGCGGCGCTGACGGGCCTGAATCAGGGCGCGAATGAAGGCGATGGGCAGGTAGGAAAGAAGGGCAATGAGTATTTTGTTGAGCATAGAAATCAGGTCACGGTCATGGGTTTCCGGGTCGAGGCCCAGCCAGGCAAAGCGGAAGAAGTCCAGCCGTTGTCCCTGTGCAAGCAGGTTGGTTAAAGGAATGAGCAGTGGTGGGAAATATTTAATTATATGGAGAGCTGTTACCAGCAGTATGGTGAAGACATTATATAAAATCAGAATGCGGATATAATTCTTTCTAAAGTTAATGCGCCTGACCCTGCCGATGATCAGCAGTGCAGCCCAGCAGAGCAGTGTAAGAGAGTCGATAATAATCAGACCGATAATGTCCAGCCTGATAAAGAGCGCTTTTTCCCAGCCGGCAAGAGCGATCAGCAAAAAGTAGCTGCTCGGAGCGATTATAAGAAAAAACCGCCAGCCCGAATCTTCAGCTAGACCGGCTTTATGGTGCCAGTTAAGATATATCTGTACCGACCAGATCACAGCCAGCAGCGCCGTTGCCAGATAGATAATGGTATCCATAGCCTTATTTTAAAGCAATTGACAAGATGGTTAAAGGCGTGTAGAGTTTTTCCTGCCTTATCTCTAAGGGGGCGATTAACTCAGTGGGAGAGTGCTACTTTCACACGGTAGAAGTCGTGGGTTCAAACCCCGCATCGCCCAAATAGAGCAATAGATGGAAAATCTTTCGCCCTGCAGAGCCAGAAGCAGCTGCTTGGATCATCAGCTTTTGCCAATCCCGTGACATGCTGTAATTAATTATCTCTTACTTCAAAGCCCCAATCCCGCCAGATTTCCAGTGCTAATACAAAAAAAATTGTCTTAAAAGAGCTTTGCAGTGAAAATTATCTTGCAAAAAATATATTTCTGCTATAGTATCTATATTTTAGTAATTGGAGTCTGTATTAAACTAGGGTAGGGCAAGTGATAAAAAATCAATTATCGAAACCGGGAATACAAGTATGAGCATTGCTGAAGCTGAAACCACCAACTGCCTGTTGGAAAATAAGAATATCATGCTGGGAATAAGCATCGTTTTGAAGGAATTAAAAAGCAGCTCATTCCATTACCAAACGCAGCCCTGTTTAAAATGCAATAAAGGGTATACGGCTGAAGAGTGCAGTGAAATAGCCGTCCAATTCAAGAATATAGAAGCAAGCTTGACTAAAATAAGCGAAATTATCGCTTGATATCATTTAATCATTACACCACTCCCACTGTATTAGATTGTTGGCTAGTTGCACGCAAAGATCCTTTCCGCTAACATAGAAATGGTGTTTTCCCTCCCAGTGAGAGGGAAAGGAGTGCTGTTCCGTGAAGGATCTTGACAGGTGGCTCAAAGAAAGGACATTTCATCACTCGCAGTTCAGCAACATTGGGGCACTGGTGGATCTCAAGATATCCCAGGGACTGAAGATAAGCCTCTGTTTTCCCGCTCTCAACGTTGAAAAAACCATTGGGAAGGAAATTAAGATTATTAAACGAACCCTGATGGACCGCTACCCGCTCATCGATGAGATCGGTGTTGTGGATAGCGGCTCTACGGATCGAACTAAAGACATCACCTACAGGCAGGGAGTCCGTTTCTTCACGGCCGATGAGTGTCTACAGGAAATAAAACCACTCAGAGGAAAGGGCGAAAATCTATGGAAGAGCCTTCATCTGTTCAACGGGGATATCATCGTATGGGTGGATTCAGATATCCGTAACTTCCACCCGAAATTCGTTTACGGACTTATCGGGCCGCTTCTCATGAACCCACAGGTCGGGTATGTGAAGGCATTCTACAAAAGACCCCTCCGTGTTGGGCGACGAATTATCCCCGGGGGAGGCCGGGTCACAGAGCTTCTTGTACGGCCCTTCTTGAATCTATTCTTTCCTGACCTGTCAATGCTTGCCCAACCCCTTTCAGGTGAATACGCAGGACGGAGGAGCCTCCTGGAAAGGGTCCCTTTTTTCAGCGGGTATGGCGTGGAGATCGGATTACTCATCGATATTGAGCGTCGATTCGGAATTCAGGCCATTGCCCAGGTGGACATGGACGTGCGGATTCACAGAAACCAGACTATTGAAAGTCTCAGGCGGATGTCCTTCGCAATCCTCTCCGTGCTTGTTACGCGGTCCGAGCAGCTTGGAAAGATCGCTCTGCTGGAAGGGCTCGGGCCACAGATCCATCTTATCAGGAAGAAGGGGCGTACCTATATCCACAACACTGAGGAAGTCCATGGGAAGGAGCGGCCGCCAATGATCACTGTTAAGGCATATCAAGATAAGTGGGGCATTCCGGAGGATGATCAGGCCCTTATAAAGGGTTTTCATGCTGATACACAGAACGCCATTAACATAACCAATCTCATCCAGGAGGGTCTGATCAATCTAAGCCTTGCCGCTAGAAACAGGGACCAAGCTCTGGCGGAAATGGTGAATATGCTTGGTGCCAGCAACATCAGTCCAAATTCTCAAGTTCTTCTGAATCTTTTAAAGATACGGGAAAAGGAAATGACAACCGGGCTCGGCAGGGGAATAGCAATACCTCATGTAATCACCGGAGAAGTTGTTGAGCCGGTGATTATTATAGGGCGCTCGCAGGAAGGGATCGATTTCTTCGCCGTAGACAGGAAGCCGGTACACATGATCTTTATCATCCTTGCCCCGGAGACTCATCGCAACAGGTATCTCGAGATCCTCTCTTCTCTAGCCGGTCTTCTCAAGCACAAAAAGGTACTAAAGAACCTGCTCAGCGCTGAGACGCCCGCTGAAGCGATCTCTATGCTAAAAAAGTACGAAACCATAATTCGCCTGAATACCGAACTCGAAAAAAGGGCGAACTCTGATGTCTCAAATACGACTTTAACGTAGACCATTAGAAGAAGCTGCACCTTAAGTTGAATATCAGATTGTGCTCATGTTACACTGCAGCAGGAGGCCCACCGTGGATCTGTCTGATTTTCTCTCGCCTGAAAGAGTCGTTTTTCTCCATGGCCGTACGAAAGAAGAGGCACTGGAGGAGTTGGTAAATGCGGTGTGTGACGACGAGCCCTCTTTACGTCCCCATGAAGTTCTCAAGTCAATATGGAAGCGAGAGAAGACTATCAGTTCATGGATTGTCTCGGGGGTTGCCATACCTCATGCCCGTTTACCTGGGCTGGGACGTTTTATCCTTGCCGCAGGTCGGAGTATAGAAGGGATTGTGTATGATTCAGGTGACGCGAATGCGGTGCATCTACTGTTTCTGATTCTGGGTGACGAAGAGCAGCCTGACCAGCACATCCTGCTGTTAGCGGAGATTGCTCGCCTGTTGAAGGATCCGGCCTTCCGGAAGCGTCTGCTGGAGGCGGGTTCTAAAGAAGAGCTTTACCAGATTCTTCGTAGCATTGCCGAACCTACACTCACTCTCCCAGAGATCAACAAGCAAAGACTGACTTTAATGATTGTGAACCACGCTCTCGCGGTGGCGCAGGAAGTTCAGGCGAAAGCAGTTCTTGTCCACGCCGACGCCCTGGGAGTAGCCGACTACATCAGTGGAATCAGCCAGAGAGAGAAGATCATCCTCGTAACCCCCGGTAAGGCTGGTGACCGGAAGCAGGCAGAGGGATCTGCGCGAGTGCTTGTGGCGCCCTTTCCCGGTTTGAATCGGACCAAACAGGTAGAGATGTCGCTTCTTTTTGGAGTCTCCGGCGGCCTTTTCCGCAGTGGTGACCGAATTGTAAGTGTTTCCGGAGCCCCTGGCTCCGGGTTTCTCGATACTCTGATGGTGATCGACGTGGGCGCCGAATTCTCTCCGTTTCTATCCAGTTCCACCGCCGCTGTTCTTGGTGATATTGAGCCTCATATATTGGAGAGAGCGCTACAGATCGCTATGGATCTGGCTCGGGAGGGCCGGGAAGGCAGGCCGGTTGGCGCAATTTATGTTCTTGGAGACTACGAGCAGGTAGTGAAGTCTTGCCAGCAGATGGTAATCAACCCTTTCCGCGGATATAGGGATGATGAAAAATCAATCATGGATCCTTTCCTGGAGGAGACGCTCAAGGAGTTCGCCACGATCGACGGGGCGATCGTGATACGGGGAGATGGAGTGGTCATGTCTGCAGGTGTATTCCTGAGGCCCGGCAAGGCTGCAGAAAAGTTACCGGCAGGACTCGGAGCTCGACATACCGCTGCCGCAGCAATAACGGCAACCACGACAGCCGTTTCGGTCGTAGTATCGCAATCCACAGGTGTGGTGAGCGTATTCAGAAATGGTAAGCGAATTCTTGCAATGGAAAAACCAAAGAAATAATTACACGGGGACAAGAAATTCAGGGTTCTGAGCTGGAGGAGATTGGGAGCCAACAACCAGAAAAGCGGGGATACTGTTGGGAATTATCATTTGGATTTGCGCGTTCGGGGCTTAAGAAAGAGGAAGCCGATGATCCGGTCCCTGACCGAATCGGTGATGGTTCCGAAGCGAACGTGCAAGACCTTTCCCCCCCGGGAGGCTCTGATGACTTTGGCAGTCAGGCTGAGGCGATCTGCACCGGAAGGAAGAAAAGTAAGTTCCAGATCCACCCCTGCTTCATAACGGTTCTGCGGATTCCTCAAACTGGCGCCGCCTCCCCCCAGGTCGAGAAAAGCGGAGAGCAGCGGCTTCTCTTCTGAGCCTGCCGGGCGGATGAATATGGGCAGACTGAGTTTCTCGCGGTAATACGCTCTACGCTGGGTCTGCCGGATGGTTTCACTGTGGGCCAGATGGATGGCTAGTTCCGGCTTCTCCAGGGTGTCCTGGACATGGGTGGTAAAAGAAAACACACCGGAGCGGTTCTGAAAGTAGACTCTTACCTCTATTCCGCAAGGCAATTTAATGGGCTCCGTTGGGCTGATGATCAGGGATTGGGGCTGACTCCCGGCAACTCTGCCAGTTACCCGCTTGCCTGTATGACTGGTAATGAGCACAGGCAAGCCTTGGGGGAGCTCAGCAGTAGAGGATGGGATACGTTCAGGATCCTGGGCTTTGAAGCCGAGCTTGATTCTCAGGGCGGAAAGGGATGCTTCCTGGACATCCTCCTGTCTGCACAGCCGGCTTGCACAGGCGTTGAAGGTTGAATGATTTACCAGCAGCAGGTATTTTCGTTCCGGCGTTTTTAGGTACCGGGCCAGGCGCTCCAGCAGATGCAGCTCTGAGGGGTTCAGGTTGAGTTTGGCCATGGCTGCCTCGTAGAGTTCAACATACCTTAAGTTCCTGCTTTCCCGCAGTCGCTTCTTCTGCAACCTGTACATAAAGATCAGAAAGCCGATGAAAAGCAGCAGCAGGGCAAGGGCCAGCAGTATTTGCAGGGGGCTCTGTTGAAATCCCCTTGAAATGTCGTAAAAGAATTTCGTTAATTTTTGTTCGTCCAGGATAATAGGCATACTTATATGCTATTCCTTCCGAAAAGAGAGCGGCTGCCTGGAGCCGATTATTACTCCCGGTACTGCCAGAGGGTCTGATAGGTGAGAGAATCCAATAGGTTCAGATATTCCTCTTTTGAGAGCGCCGGCTGAAAATCACTTATAATCTCCCTTGCTTTGTCCGCCTGTCCATAGAGCAGGTCAATAACGGTGCGCACGAGTATTTTGGCGGAAATAATATAAGCCATCTCCCGGTCAACCACTTCAAAATCTTTGGAATGTAGGTCGCCGCTGAATGAGCCGACAAAAGGATGTATTCCCGGTTTAATCTGTGTCAGATCTCCCATATCGGTAGAGCCGCCGAAGGCGCCGACACTTAAGACATTTTCCCTGCCCAGGAGCTCTACCGCATTGTCAGTCCAAATACGGGTAAGCTTTTCATTATTCTCGATTGGCAGGTAACCTGGGGTATTGGTAATCTCTACCCGGGCGCCCACAGCCATTGCCCCGGCTTTCAGGGCTCTATCAACTTTACTGTTGATTTCTTTAATAGCCTCAACTGACCTGGCTCTTACATAAAGCTCAACCTTCACTTCGCCGGGCACTACATTTACGCTGTCTCCGCCTTTGGTAACAATGGGATGTACCCTGACTGCATCCTCATCCTTAAAGGTTTCCCTTTGTGCATGAATCGCGGCCAGAGCAATATTGAACGCGTTAAGGGCATTGATACCCTTGAAGGGGGCAACCCCGGCGTGGGCCGCTCTGCCCAGAAAGCGGACCCTTTTACCGATAAAGCCGTTACTGCCGGCGGAAATAGATGCCTTTCTACCGGGATAATCGGACTGGGCATGCTGCATCACTATCAGGTCGATATCGTCAAATTCGCCCTGGTAAATTAATTCCTGTTTGCCGCCGAAATATTTTATTTTCCCCTCGTCTTTCAGTTGTTGTCGAAATTCAAGGTTGATAAACTCTTCTGAGGGTACGGCAAAGAAAACCACCCGTCCGGCAAGTTCCTTCATAATATCCTTCAGTCCGGTAGCAGCGCCAATTAACTGAGCAAGCTGGGCAAAATGACCGCAGGCATGAACGGCGCCGCTATCTTTATCTGCCAGTGGGTGATCGCGGTTAATAAGAGCATCGAGCTCGGCCAGGATAGCCACCGTGGGGCCTTTTTTACCTCCAGCTAAAACACCCTTAACCCCGGTAACTGCCAGACCGGCTCTATACTCAATGTTAAGCTCATCAAAGATGGTCTTTACTTTGGCAGCTGTTTTTTCCTCACGAAAACCTTCTTCCGGTTCCCGGATAATAGAGCCGGCAAAGTTGAATATCTTTTCCTGATTTTTTTCAATTTGTTTGTCAGCAATCTTTGCCAGCTCTATTTTAGTCATTAGATTATTCCCTGTATCTTCAACACAATATTAGCGATTACGGCTGAGCCGAAGAAGGTGCCCAAAAATACGCAGAAAGCTACAATTACCAGCCTCCAGCTCAACTGCTTAAGCCTGGCCATCTTCATACCAACAGAAATACCGGCGAATGCCAGTATGGGAGTGGTAGTGCCCAAAAAACTTACCTCATTCGTGTACTGCAGAATGAATTTTGAGGTGGGCATAAAGGGCATGGTTAAAAGCAGGGCGAACAGTGAAGCCCAGGCAAAAGCCGGAAATTTAAGCTTAGGAGTAAAATCCTTGATTATCAGGGCAACCATGGCAATGACTATGATCATTATCATTCCCGGTATTGCCTTTATAATTGATATGCCAAAGCCGATTTGCTGCCCTATTAAGGTGATAATAGCTACCAAAAGAATTACCTTGAATTGATTTAAAATTGTTCTGCCGGTGACTTCCATTACTTGGCCTCCTTTTCTCTTTCGATAACCGGCTGGAATTTCTTATAGAGCCAGTTGGTTAAGGGCAGTGCAATAAAGATTACACTGTACAAGCCGGTTATACCGGTCAGCAGGTTACTGGTAGCGGCATAGGCCAGAATAGTATCTTTCATTGCAGGAACCGCAGTGGCCAGAGAAGATGAGGCCGCAGTCATCATGCTGGCGCTGCCGATACCGGAGGCCATGGCCAGGGCATAGGGATGAAGGCCTGTGGCTACCGCGATACCGCCTAAAAGGCCGAAGAAAATGGTTCCAAAAACCGTGCCTACCAGGTAAGTGCCCAGGGTACCGGTTCCTTCAGGGGAGCTGATTCCGTACCGCTCGCCGATAATGCCCAGGGTAGGTTCCCGGCAGATACTGACCGCCGCTCCCACCGCTTCTCTCTTAAGCCCTAAAAGAATAGCTACCGGAAAGGCTATCAGTATTGTGGCGAGGTTGCCGAATTCCTGTAGAATAAAGGCGGGGCCGGCTTTCATTATTTTCTCAATAGCAGGGCCTACCAGGGTTCCATACTTGACACCCAGGGGCAGCAGGGAGATCATAACCACTGCTCCTGCCAGCTCCACTTCCTTTGAGGAAACAACCTTCTGTAAACCTTTAATTACCTTTCCCATGACCTGTGGGGTAATTAGAATACCGATAATGACCGCATAGAGCATGGGTAGAAGGACTACCGTACCCGGGCCCACCGGGAACTGATGGATGCCGATGAGCTCAGAAATAATAACGATCACCAGGACCGTTATATAGAGTTTGAAGTGGATGCTTAAGGATCCACTTGTCTCAAGGACTTCTTTTTGTGCCATTTTTACCTCCGTAAATATTTAGTTTTATACAAACTATGAAAATATTATGAAAGTAAGGATATTATTAGTCAAGGAAATAAATACCTGCTGACCCTAAAAGATTTCGTTGACTAACCTGTGCCTGCATTATACAATCTGCTGTTCAAATAACCCTGAAACCATTCATCTGTGTTCAGGGTGTAAAAAACAATATTATAGGGGGGAGTTTTTATGCTAAAAAAGGCGGCCTGCTCCACCAATGGTCAACTGATGCTCCCCACCAGGAACCGCTGGTATGAATCCATTTTTTTAGCCGGGGTTACCTTTGCCCTGCTGCGCCCCTATTATGTTGCGAGGGTGTTGCTTGGAGCTGAGAGCAAGTACCTCTTTATAGCTATTGCTGCAGTTGTAGTCTATGGGTTAATATTTTTACTGCAGAGATTGCGAGCAAAGCGAGCAAAGCGAGCAAAGCGAGAACCGGTGAGCACCGCGAGCACCCCAAAGACCGGCTGATGTCAGGGCGGGTTAGTTTTTTAAAGGCAATCCTGCTTTTGGGTTTGCTCTTTACCAGCCGGGTATATGCTCTACGTTCTGCTCCCTGGGCCGCGGGCTTAAGCCGTGCTGAAGATCTGCAGATCAAACTGGCCACTATCGCTCCCGGGCCCGAAACCTATGCCTGGTGGGGCCATACAGCAATAATTGTTGAAGATCAGCGCCTGCATACGGCAAGATTCTATAATTACGGCTTATTTTCCTTCCACCTGGAAAATTTCTATGTTAATTTCGCGTTCGGACGCCTTATCTTTGAGGTCGGGGCTTCCGATGCCGCCTGGGAACTGGCCTATTACAGCAGGATAAACAGGGAAATCCGGATTCAGGTGCTCAACCTGGCTCCCGCAAAAAGGCTGAAGATGGCCCTGTTTCTGGAGAATAATATTCTTCCGGAAAATCGCGAGTATCTCTATGATCATTATTTTGATAACTGTTCAACCAGGATCCGTGATCTTATCGACCGCATGGTGGATGGTGAGCTGGCCGCTATTACCGTGGATCAAAGCCCTTTGACCCTGCGTGGGCATACCCGCCGGTACACTTATCAATATTTTATCATGGATTGGCTCCTGATGTTCTTAATGGGACGTTCCATAGACCAGCCCATAAATGAGTGGGATGAGATGTTCCTGCCCGATGAATTAGAAAAATATGTGGGACGGGTGGAGTACAGAGATGAGCAGGGTAATATTATTCCCCTGGTTTCAGATTCATATATCCATTATAAAGTGCCGGAGTACCATGGGGCGTCTGCAAGAGCGCCGGCGCGCCGGCTTCCGGGAGTGTTCTGCGGTTTGGTACTGGCGGGCGCGGCTCTAACCCTGGCCTGGTATAAAAAAAGGGGCGGCAAACAGGGAAGAATATTGTTCGGTCTTTATAATTCTCTGGTCGGTTTTCTCCTGGGAATTCCCGGTTTGGCGCTTACTTTTTTAATGTTTTTCACCGATCACCGGGTAACCTATTACAATGAGAATCTGTTGCTGGCCAACCCCCTGACCGCCCTGGCTATACCTCTGGGGCTGCTGGCGGCTTTTAATGTTGGGAGAAGTTCATCCTGTCTGTTATACCTGTGGCGGCTGCTGGCCGCGGTGGCGCTTCTGGCGCTTGTCGGTAAGTTATTTACCACTGTTGATCAAGATAACTGGGGGTCGATTACTGCTATTCTGCCGGTGCTGCTGGCCCTGGCTCTTTACCCGCCTACTCCTCACGGAAAATCTCTATAACTTCCCTGGCAGAAACAGCCGCGGTAACTATATTACAAAAGGCTTTGGAACGGGTTAATCTGGCAATTTCAGCAAGTGCCTCAATATGGTGGCCCGGTTGATCCGGCGGCGCCAGCATTAAAAAAAAGAGGTGCGAGGGATTGCCGTCGAGAGCCTCAAAATCTACACCGGCCGGTGATATGCCGATAGCTATGGTCAGGTTCTTGACCGCATTGGTCTTGGCATGGGGCACGGCAATGCCATTTTCCAGGCCGGTGCTGCCCTGGGCTTCGCGGGTCAGAACAGCATCATAGGCTGCTTCAAGCTGCTCTATATGGCCCGTCTGGTGTAAGAGCCGGATCAGTTCCTTTATTATCTCGGGTTTGCTCTGTGAGGCCAGCGGAACCTTGACCACCTCCTCAGTGATAAGATCAATTAAAGCCATCTGAATTTTTTCCTCCTGTCAAGTATATGGTATGAAGTGACCACTTATCAGGTCAGAGATTCATACATCTCCCATACCCGGTCTTCATCTTTAACGATAAGCACCGAGCAGGGTGCGCTGCGCATGGCCCGCTCTGATTCATTATAGAACTCATCGCGGCGGCTACGGATGGTCGATAATTCTCCGAGAATGAGCAGGTCGATTTCCAGCTCATTTATCTTATTCTTTATTTCCGTATGCACTGTGCCGCTGGTTTTTAAGGTTTCGATGGCTACTCCCTTCTGCCGCGCCAACTGGCGGGCGTGATTCAGGTAGCGGTCGGCATCTGCTTCCAGGTCCTGCTGGTATTCAGCCTGTTCCGCTTCCAGGAAAATCCGGCTTTTGACCAGGTCTCTTAAGGCGCGGGTATTGACCACGTATATGGCGGTAAGCTCGGCATTGGCAGTCCGGCTAAGACAGATTGCATATTGGGCTGCGGTAATCGATTGTTCCGTGCCGTCGATATATACCATGATTTTCTTCAAGGGACCATTCATATTAAATCTCCTTCTTATTCTCCAGCCGGGTTTTAACCATCTTCATCAACACGAACATATCCCGTTCAGTTTCCTCCAGGCGGTTCTGGATATAGCTGACACTTTCATCCAGGTCGGGAATGGCAATTTTCTCCAGGGCATTTACCTTGCGGATGGTTTTTTTAACCTCCTGGGCCAGGCGGGTAATCGATATTTTCAGCTCGGCCAGCCTGCCCATGACTGCAAGAGCCTCTTTGAAGTTTTTTAAGGAACTGTCTATCCAGAAGCTCGTGCCCATAGGACTGTAATAGGGCGGATGTTCCTTAAAGCTGGTTTCCACAACTGGCAGCTGAACCCCCATAACCCGCCGCTGAGTTATTTTTATTTCTGATTCAATGTTAACAGCGCCGGCCAGGGTGGCTACTTTCAGTTTTCCCATTTTCAGTACGGCTTCTTCCAGGGTGCGGTAGGCACGCTCAAGTGCTTTTTCCACCTGATCTTGAATATCTACACTCTGATCCACAATATTGAGCAATTCTAAAACCAGTATGTTGCGCTTCTGGTCGAGCAGATCATAGCCGAGCCTGGCGAATTTAAGCTCATCTTTGATCTTTAATAGATTGGTTTTAGTGGGTGCAAGGTTACGCAAGAGTGTAATCCTGAATGCTTATTTTGTGGTCAGCGGCCATAGTATTTCTCCAGCTCCTCCTCGGTAACGCGGTGCAGCTCCTCCACCGGAAGCAGGCTCAATGCTTCCCAGCCCAAATTAAGGGTTTCTTCTATAGTCCGCTCTTCGTCCAGCTTTTGAGCTACGAATTTGCGTTCAAAGGACTCGCCGAATTCCATATATTGATGATCAAGGGGAGTAAGCTCTTCTTCGCCGATTACCGAAGCCAGGTTGCGCACATCCTTTACGTAGCTGTACGCGGCAAAGAGCTGGCTGGCTAAATGGGGATGATCTTCACGGGTCATATCTTCCCCGATACCGTCTTTCATCAAGCGGGAGAGGGAGGGCAGTCCGGCAACCGGCGGATAAATACCGCGGCCGTGCATTTCCCGCTCAAAAACTATCTGCCCTTCCGTAATATAACCGGTTAAATCGGGAATGGGGTGAGAAATATCGTCATTGGGCATGGTCAGGATGGGCACCTGTGTTATTGAGCCGGGATAACCTTTGAGCATACCTGAGCGCTCATAGATTTCGGCCAAATCGGAATATAGATAACCGGGATAACCCTTGCGAGAAGGGATCTCACCCCGGATAGTGGATATTTCCCGGAGAGACTCGCAGTAATTGGACATATCAGTCATTATTACCAGCACGTGGAGGCCCCTGGTATAGGCCAGGTATTCGGCCAGAGTCAGGGCGCTGCGCGGTGTTAAGAGCCGCTCAATGGAAGGATCGTCAGCCAGGGAGAGAAAGAGGGCGACATTTTCTAAAACCCCGCTTTCTTCAAATGATTGAATGAAATAACGGGCAACGTCGTGTTTAACCCCCATGGCGGCAAAAACAATTACAAAATTGCTCTGATCTCCCCTGAGCTTAGCCTGCCTGGTTATCTGGGCGGCCAGCTCATTATGGGGCAGGCCATTGCCGGAAAAAATGGGCAGTTTCTGTCCGCGGATCAGGGTATTCATACCATCGATCACCGAAATGCCGGTTTGAATAAAATCACGCGGGTATTCACGCGCCGTGGGATTAATGGGCTGGCCGTTAACATCAGATTCCGCTTCGCTCACCGGCGGCGGTCCGCCGTCAACAGGCAGTCCCAGCCCGTTGAATATACGGCCCAGCATTTTTTCAGTGACCCCGATTTTCAAGGGTTCGCCCTTAAAACGAATACGGGTTTCGGGCAGTGTCAGGCCTGCCGTGCCTTCAAAGACCTGCGCTACCACCATGTCGGCTGAAGTGTCCAGGACCATGCCCAGGCGGGTATGGCCTTTACTGTCTACACACTCAACCAGGTCACGGTAACCTACTGCATGGGTATTTTTAATAAAGACTAAAGGGCCGTCAATCCTGTCAACACCGATATACTCCCGGCCGGAAAGCAGCTTCTTCTGTGTTTCCGGTAAATTCCACGAATCAGACATATATTGACTCCAGTTGATCCATAGAGCGCTCCAGACGGGCGGTAAGCTTATCTAAATCTTTAAGATCATCATTAGGGATAGTAAATTTCATTTTGACAATTTCCTGCATAACCTTGATGCGCCGCAGTTTTACCAGGGTCACGCCCCGTTTGATAGCCTGTGAACCCCGGTGCCAGTAAATAAGAATTATCTCCAGCATGCGCAGCTGTTTTTCCACTACTGAATAGCGGTCAATATCATCAAAAGCGTTCTGCTGCAGGAATGCATTCTTGAAGAGGGTACAGACATCCAGGATAAAGCGCTGGCTGTCGGGCAGGGCGTCCGGACCCACCAGTTTAACCACTTGCTGCAGGCGCACCTCTTTCTGCAGCAGCTCCATGATCTCCGCCCGGTTCTGCTGCCAGGCGCTGCCAACCTGCTGTTCCCACCACGGGGTAACATCGGTAAGGTACTCGCTGTAGCTTTCCAGCCAGGAAATGGCCGGATAGTGACGGGCATTGGCCAGCTGGCGGTCCAATCCCCAGAAGCAACGGACAAAACGCTTGGTATGCTGGGTAACCGGTTCGGAGAAATCCCCGCCCGGGGGGGAAACTGCCCCGATTATGGTAACCGAGCCGTTTTTTTCCGAAAGGGTGGTCATATAGCCGGCGCGCTCGTAGAACTCGGCAATACGGGTGGGCAGGTACGCGGGGAAACCCTCTTCTGCGGGCATTTCCTCCATACGCCCGGAAAGCTCACGCAGGGCTTCGGCCCAGCGCGAGGTTGAATCTGCCATTACGGCCACGTGGTATCCCTGATCCCGGTAATATTCAGCCATAGTCACCCCGGTATATATACTTGCTTCACGCGCGGATACCGGCATGTTGGAGGTGTTGGCAATCAGTACAGTTCTCTCCATCAGGCTCCTGCCGGTGCGGGGATCAATGAGTTTGGGAAATTCATTCAGCACATCGGTCATTTCATTGCCCCGTTCCCCGCAGCCGATATAGACAATAATCGAGGCGTCGCACCACTTGGCAATGGCGTGCTGGGTCATGGTTTTGCCGGTGCCGAAACCCCCCGGGATTGCCACGGTTCCTCCTTTGGCCACCGGGAAAAGGGTATCAATTACCCGCTGCCCGGTAATCAGGGGAATATTTAAGGGCAACCGTTCCTTTGCCGGGCGGAGCATTCTTATGGGCCAGCGGTGCATCAGGTAGAGCTCTTTCCGGCCCTGGTTGGTGTCAACAAGCCCGACAGGCTCCTCAATTGTGTAATCTCCCTCAGCCGTGAGTGAGAGCAGCTTGCCCTCTATATCCGGAGGAACCAGTATGCGGTGCTCGATTCTTTCAGTTTCCTGTACTCTGCCCAGGATCATTCCCGGGGTTACCGGGCTCTGTTCCCCCAATGGTTCAGGCACAAAGCGCCACTTCTTTTCCCGATTCAAAGATGGCGACCGGATACCCCTCTCTATAAACTCTCCTGAAATTTCCAGGAGATCCTCCAGGGGTCTCTGGATTCCATCGTAGATGGTACCGATGAGGCCAGGTCCCAGTTCCACTGAAAGGGGCATACCGGAGCCATAGATATTGTCTCCTGGAGCCAGGCCCGTGGTATCTTCATAAACCTGTATTATGGCGCTCTCTCCTGCCAGTTTAATAACTTCACCTACCAGGCGGATTTCTCCCACCCTTACTAATTCCAGCATCATGGCATCGGTAATTCCGGAAGCCTCTATAACGGGGCCGTTAACCCGCTTTACCTGTCCTATTATTCGTTCATTCATGAGTGATTCTCTTTATTCTCATTAAATAATTCTCTGCTGATCATTTTCCTTATTTCCGACTGGTAGCGGAGCAGCCTGGTGTCTACCTGGTTATTAAAGGCAATCCTCTTATCCGGGGAAGTAAGCACAATCCCCTGACCGGGTAGGGGGGGCTCTGAAGCAATTTCCAGGCTGATTTCCCTGCCGGTGAGAGCTTTAAGCTCTTTTTCCGCGCCTTTGCGGGTTTGGCCGGCTATCTTATCTCTTTCTATCTCTGATGCATTCACCGATGCCCGGTCAAGGTTCAAGCCGATAGCCGCTTCCACGATCCAGTCCTGGAGAACAGCTGTGTATTCCGGGTTTTCGGTCATCTTTTTCAACCCTTCCTTTACCAGTTTCAGTACTTGATCGATTATCCGGTCTCGTACCCTCAGGCGCAGACGGCGTGTTTCCATTACAATTGTTGAGCTGTTACTCCTTTTTATTTCCATAACTCTCTGCTTTGTGCTCTCTTGAGCTTCTTTTATTATGGAATCGAGCTGCAGTTTGCCGGAGGTGCGTCTGTTGGCAGCGACCTCTTCAGCGGCTGCTATAATGGTCTGGGCCTCATTTCGCGCATCTTTTTCTATGCCCTTGATAAGCTCATTATCAACCTGTTCGCCTATTTCCATGTTTTAACTCTTCATTTTTATAGTTTGATGCCTATTGCCTGGTTAACCAGCTCTCGAATGCCTGCTTTGCCGGTGACCTTTCCCTCTCTGTCCGGTATTTCCACTATCAGGGGAAAGCGCTCAGTAAAAATATACCGGTCAACAAGGGGGCGGATAAGCTCCGCCACCCTTTCGGTTATTATAATTATTCCTATTTCGCTGTCGGCCAGGGCGCTTTTAAAGGCGCCTTCAGCTTCTGCGGGATTGCCCGCTTTTCTTCCCTGAACACCCACCATGCCGAAGCCCAGCACTGTATCTTCATCGCCGATAACGAAATAGTTCATTGAGAATCAGATCTTACCCAGTATCATCAAAGCGGTTATAAAGCCGAAAACAACCAGACCCTCTGCCAGGGCAATAAAGATAAGGGCCTGACCGGCAATTTCCGGCTTTTCGGCAATAGCCCCCATTGCTGCGGCGCCCACATTGGCAATGGCTATTCCGGCTCCGATGGCGCCGAAGCCGAAGGCGATGGCTGCGGCGATTAATCCGAATTTAGCTACATCCGCCTGCTCCTTTGACATAATACTGCTGCCTGCGCTTTCCACACTTTTCTCGCTCTGATTTTCAGCATAGCTCCCGACAGCTGCCACCATGCTGAATATGATCAACAAGGCAGCCAGCAATAAAACGCTCAACCTGATTTTCTTTTTAAAATCCCTTTTAGCATTCTCCCTGTTCACTCTTTCACTCCTTTAATGGTCTGTTTTATTCCTATTCATTACGCCGCAGGGAGATGGGCATATAAGCCCGGCCTGCGCCGATAAAGTATTTTGAAAAAAATTCATAGTAGTTGAGACGCAGGGATTGAATCCCCGCTGAAAGGCCCTCAAGTCCGATAACAAGTACATTGCCTGAAATAAGAACCAGGTAGCTCCATATATTGCTGCCTTCCGGGGAGACCATGCGGGCAATCTCAAAGAAAGCAATCATCAGGCTTACATGGGCTATGCCCAGGCCGGCGACTCGCATAAAGGAGAGGGTATTGGCCAGGTAGCCGGAAAAAATCTCAAGCAGCTCAACAATCCACTCCATAAAGAAGTTTATCAAGGTGAATATATCGAACCTTTTGCTCCTCCCCTGCCCACGGTGAAAAAGCAGTTCCAGCGGGCTTTTAAAAAAGATAATCAGGGCGGGCAGGCCTAACAGCCAGAAGAGCAGGGTGGATTCGGGCAGTTCCCTGTAATCGTGAGCCACGAAATAGAATGCTGCATAGATACCGGCGCCATACATCCAGCCGCCCAACAACCCCCCCTTGTCCAGCAGCAGCTTGAGCCAGCTCCGTTTATTGAAGAGATTGATCCAGTTAATAACCAGGCCCAGGGCGATTATGGTGATTCCGAAATAAATGGTTATCAACAGTATACCATAGACATCGTGAACCGGGCCGCCCGGAGGCGCGTGTCCGGAAATGATAGCGTGAAAATCAAACCACAGCGGTTTGAACCAGCCCATACCGAAGTACGACCCGAAAAGAATGCCGAAAATAACTGCCGAAAAACCGCACCAGGTAATCAGTTTTAGAAGATTTTTAATGCCTTCCTTGACGCCTTTATAGAGAAATTGACTAAGGGTACCCAGCAGGGCCAGAATGGCTCCGTGACCGGCATCGCCGAACATCAGTCCGAACATTATCAGGTAAGCCACGGCTACCAGGGGTGTCGGATCGATTGTGCCGTATTGGGGAATTGAGTAGTTCTGTACCAGCATCTGGAAGGGGGCTAAGAGCCGGGGGTTTTTGAATTGTACCGGAATATCCTTCTTTTTTTCCGCTGTTATCCCGGCAGGGTCATTCCATTCCAGATAGCAATTATTGCCCGTGATCTTTCTGATACTCTTCTCCAGAGCCTTTTGTTTTTCAGCGGGCAGCCAGCCGGAAAAGAGCATGGTCCGGGAGGTCTTGCTGAAATAGGATTGTATTTTAAAGAATAATTCATTCAGGCGCAGGTTAGTCCACATGGACTCCAGCCTATGCTTGTGTCTGTTAATAAGTTCTTCTATTTCGATATTCAGGCTCTGCTGCTCTTTTTCCAGATTCATAAGCCTGGCCTCAAGGTCATTGATTATCTCTTTTTTACTGCCGCTGAGCTCTTTAGAGAATTCAATGTCAACCCAGCCGAATTGGTCAAGGATTTTGTTTACCTGCGAGTCGTCACGTTTCATGGTGATCAAAAGCAAATTAACCTGGTGGTCCGCCTCCGGAAAATTCAGAAGCACGGAAGGCAGCTTGTTTATGGCTGAATTGAAAGACTCATACCGGGAGGCCAGAACCATACCGGTCTGAATATTGATAAAAGAATAGGGGGAGCGCGCGGTAAACATGGCATCCACATTCTGGAACATATCCAGCTGACGTTTTATCTCTTCAAGTTTAAGAATTTCCTGCTGCCGCTGTTTTTGCCGGTCTCTTATGCTCTGCAGTGCACCGGCAATTTTGTCCAGTTCTTTATTACTCTCTTCAATGTCCGGGGCTTTAAGGTTATCTATATCCAACTGGACTCGGGGAAGATGGGAGCCTCCATTATTCATCCGGAGCAGCGACTCTATTCGCTTCCTGGTCTCGGCAATCATGGCAACAGAAACCCGGGGGGCAACCTGTTCCACTTGAGAGCTCCAGCCACCGGAGATTTCCTTTATGGAGATAAAATGAAGCACGGACTGGCGCAGCAGTTCCCTGGTAACTTTGTCCGCATCCCGATCCAGGACAACGGCAATCAACTGCTTCATCGGCGCTGTAAAAATCATAGGTTGGCCTTTATTCTTTCCTCTGGAAGCTTATAAAGCTTGGCATTGAGGATAGTCATTATTTTTTTGATCTCATTTCCTTTTAAAATGAAATAAGCCAGAATTATACCAATGGTAAAGGGGTAGCCGGCCATAACATGACGGATTTCATAGAGCATGATCTGTTCCAGTATACGTTCTATAAGAATGAGCCTGGCGTAGCTCCCCGAACTCTGGGAGGTTAAAAAGGTTGAAAGCGCGCCATACTTTTTCCTGATCAGTTCGGAGAGTATATCTGTGATATTGGGTGAATTATAGGCCTGCTCAATTTTATCCATGGCAATGTTGTAGCCTTGAGGAATGATATACTTAAGTGTTTCTTCTAAAGAGAGATTATAGAAATCTTTAAAGCGGATCAGCCAGTTAATATTCTGCATGTCTATTTCCACACCGATAAATCTTTTTGTAATCTTATGGTCAGCGGGCTGCAGCTTTTCCGCCCGCTCCAGGAGCTGCTGATAGAAAAAATGGTCTAGAGCGATCTCAAAGGGGAAAATACTCATCTTTTCCCTGACCTGTTCCGCATTGCGGCTGATTAAGCTGCTGTATGGGGTTTCTTTTAGAGCAGCCTGAAGATCTTTAATATCCCGGGCTTTAATAATCTTATCAATATGCAAATCGTAATGAATTGCGCTGTGATAAAGATAGCTTAAGGGTTCTTCTATAGAGCGCCCGCGTACTGAATGATCAAACCATAATCTCAAAACATTCTTAAGGGTATCAATTTCGTAGCGCGAGGCCAGGGCGCGGACAAAATTCAATACCTCGCCCTTCAGGTGGTTCTCCAGTTCCAGGTAGAGATTGACCTCCTGTTTAAAGAGCTCCAGCTCAGCCATTTTTAGGTCGCCGGTCCGGCTATAGGTTGCCTCAACCAGGGCAAAGGGTGTATTTTTGAGCAGCTGAATTGATTCCGTAAGGGTTCGCGCTCTGATCATCTGGTTTATTAATTCATCGGGAAGGATTTTACTTATGCGGGCGCGCAGTTTGGCATTGATAAAGGCATATTGCTTGAGCGGGCCGGCCAATTTCTCTATTTCCTCTTATGTTCCGGTGTAATTAGCAGTGCAATTATTTTTTTTACAACTGCCTCAAGTTCCCGGTTGTGCTGATCGAGAAAATCAGTGTTCTCTTTTTTTACCCGGTCAATAGCCTCCTGGTATTCCCTCTGCGCTTCCTTTTTTGCTCCGGCTATTTCATTCTGTATTAACTGCTGTGCCTGGAGACGGCTCTTTTTTACCTTTTCGCTCAGCTCACTCTCTACCGCGGTCTTTATTGCAGATGCCTGCTCATGGGCTTGTTGAATGATTTTCTTAGCTTTCTCTTCAACCTCGAGTACCTGGTTTACAATTTCCTGCATATTTCCCTTTATAGCATAACTGGTGTTTTAAGGCAATTCTAACTTGAAAATAATGGCCACTCCTGTTTGAATAGGAGTGATTTATATATCAGTCTTGAAGGAGGAGTGGCCAGTAGAGGTGGCTGCGGGCAAATGACCAAACTTATACACTGTGCAGATCTGCACCTTTCAATGGAAGAAAAAGAATATTCACTCTCCGTATTGTCGGAAATTGTGGCTTTAACTATCGACCAGGAAGCAGCTTTTCTGATTATGGCCGGGGATATATTTGATTCTTTTACCGATTGTGAGAGTCTACGCGTTGATTTCCGCAGGAAGATAGGAATTTTAGCAGGCAGGTGCAGGGTGCTCTTTCTGCCGGGAAACCATGAACACCTGGAACAGGGAAATAAGTCGCTGCGTAATTTTGACCTGGGAAATATTGTACTGCTGGACCGGGAGCCCTTTGATTACCTGGGTTTTGATAAGGTTGAGTTTATCGCTATTCCCGATCAGGCAGGGTACAGCGACTACCGCAGGTGGAATATTCCGTTACCTTCCAATAAGGTGCGCATTCTGATTGCCCACGGAACTGTGGCCGGGTTGAGCTATTCAGGACCGGCAGGGGAAAGCGGCGGCGCAGTTTTAGCCGCTGATATTTTCCGGCATTGTCAGGCGGATTATGGGGCTTTGGGACATATCCACTCCCGGAGAGTTGCCGAAGCAGGCAAATGCGTGCTGGCATATTCCGGATCAGCCAGGGTGTGGCGGCGGGGGGAAAACGGGGTCAGGGGTTTGCATATTATTACGATTGATCAGGAAATAGGTTTTGAGTTTGCTGCTTTGAAAAGCGCGGGTCAGTACCGGGAATACCACCTCCCACTGGGCCTGGAGGCTGAAGTGGATCAAAAGAGTATGGAGACGGATAGCTGGCAGCCTGCTGACTGGATTCGGCTCAATTTTTCCGGAATAGTGGAGAATGAGCATGATGTGCGCCTGCTGGAAGAAAAGCTCCAGCAGGTTTATGGGCAAGGGGTGCGCCGGTTGGATATAAACCGTGACAGGGTTGCGGCTCTTCCGGGCATTGCCTCCCAGCCACTGGCCGCGGCTTTCCTGAAAGGCTGGCAGGAAAAGGAACCCCCGCGTGTGCAGGTTCTCCCTGAGCAGGCTGAGCCGGCTGAGCAGGCTCAGCAGGTTGAGCAGGTTGAGCAGGTTGAGCAGGCTGAGCAGGCTGAGCAGGTTGAGCAGGTTGAGCAGGCTGAGCAGGCTGAGCAGGTTGAGCAGGTTGAGCAGGCTGAGCAGGTTGAGCAGCCCCTACCAGTACAGACTCCCTCCCATGCTCAGTTCCCGCAGGCGCAGTCCCAGTATGGGGGGGCGGACTATGCAAAGCGGGTCTGGCTGCGCGCCCGGGAACTGGGGCTCAGAGAACTGAAAAGGATGCTGGAGGCCAGGGATTGATCAGGGAGCTTAAAATCAGGAGCTTCGGCAGGTTCAAGAATACCTCTTTTTCAATGGATCGGATCACCCTGTTCCACGGCCGTAATGAAAGCGGTAAAACCACTATCTTTGATGCAATTTTTACAGAGCTATGCAAACCAAAAGCCACGAAAAAGCAGGGCAGGCGGATAAGGAAGCGCTATGGTGATTATACCGAAGTAGAAGTTATATTCTCCGGTCAACCCGTGACTATAGATGAAGATGAGTTTTTAAATCTCTACGCTGTTCATTCCGGGAATATGAACCTGGATCTGAAGTCGAATTCCTCCTGGACGGAAAAGATAAAAGCCGATCTTTTTACCGGCGGTATAGACCCGGCAAAGATCAGCAGGGAGCTGGCGAATCTCGCTTCAACAAGCAATACTCTCAAGCACAATAAGGAACTTAACAGCCTTAATAATAAGCAGAAGGTTATCCAGGGGGAACTGGCCGGGTTAAAAGAAAGAGAGCGCTCCCTGCTGCAGAGAGAGCTCGGGTTTAGTGAAAGAAAGAAAAATCTCAGCCTCCAGGAAAAAGCTCTTGCCACCCTCAAGGCGGAGGCCACGGCACTGCAGCAGGAGTTTGCGGCGGCAGGGTTAATCAGAGAAAAGCAGGAGCTCTCCGTGCTGCTGCTCAAGATAAAGAGCGCCTTTAAGGGCAGAGAAGAGCTTGCCCGCTTGAAAGGCTGCAGCTATGGGGAGCTGAAAGAGTTTGACGCACTTAAAAAGGATCTTGCCGGCATATCCAACCTGCTGCTCCAGGGTGAAGCTGAAGAGAAACACCTTCTGATGGCCGTAGAGCAGGGAGATGAACGCCTCCGGGTGGGTGAACAGCCTGCTGCTGGTCCGGGCAGCCGGCCTGGGGTCGGTTTTATGGCGGCAGCTATCCTTGTTTTTATAGCCGGAGCAGGGGGTGCAATTTTTATTCCCGACCTGTTGATGCGTATTGCCTCAGGTATCACCGGGCTGTTGCTTGCCTTCATCTTTCTGCTGTTGGGTGGAGGGCTGGGTGCAGGAAAGTCAGAGCGGTTTACCCGGCGCCAACCGGCCCGGGATCGCAATAAATTGAGAGAGCTATTAGAGCAAAAGCGGCAGAATAATGAGGAGCTCCGCGGGCAGGCGCATAGCAAAAGGGGTGAGCTTGCCGGCTGGCTGAAAGCACGCCGGGTGCAGAACCGTGATGAATATCTGAAATTGATATTTGAACGGGAAGAGCTCTCTTCTGAGCAGGAAAGACTCACCCTTGAGCTCCGGCAGGAGTTAAAGCGGCGGGGACTTAATGATCTACGCCTGCTTGCTCTAGAGGTGGAGCGCCGGTTAAACGTGCTAGACCAGCAGGGTGTGGCAAATTCCGGTAAGAGGGAAGCTGATGTAAGCGGGCTGCAAATAGATTTGGAGACAAAGCAGGCTCAGCTTGAGGAGCTGAACAGGAAGTATAGTGACATGAAAGCTGTAGTTGCTGAAGAGATGGGTGGGATCAGCGCTTCTTTCGGCAGCCTTCCCCGGGAAATTGCAGCTAAGGAGCTTCTGTTAAGGGAAAACCTGGAGGCGCAGAAGCAGCTGGAGCTTGATCGGGAGGCCGCCGAACTGGCTGAAAATATCTTTTCTGAAATTGCCAGGGATTCCGGCCGAAACTTCCGGGAGTTGAGCGGTGATATTACCGGCCTGCTTAAAGAGATATTGCCCTACAGGAATGAAGTTGAGATGCTTGAATTTAACGAAAACGCTGTGACGGTTGTCGATGGCGGAGGCGGAAAGCGACAGCTGGAGCATCTCTCTGCAGGTACTAAAGTGTTACCTGCCCAGTTAGATTTCCTAAACTTGAACAGAAGCTATTCCTAAACCTGCCAAAAGGCAAAGGACATAGCTGCCTGCTTAAACTACCATTTTCTGTCAAAGAACAGCTTAGAAAGTAGAG
>JAUVWI010000010.1 GCA_030604195.1 Spirochaetales bacterium | reverse complement strand
AATTTACACCAATTTTATCATATCAAACGGGCTGTGGTGCGTCTACTCATTTAAAAGACGAAAAAAAATCTATTTGTTTGTAAGTATCTATTGTGTGTGGATTTATAATTTATGCGTCAGTACTGCGGCTTTGCTGACAGGAATTATCTTTACGCTTATAAGATTTACCCGGTGTTTGATAAACAGATGAATGTCAGGTTTTTTTAGAAGAAAATCAATGTAGTTATCCAAAAAGTCTTGCTTGTTTTCCTTTTCAAGAAGCATGCTCAGGAGATTATTTTCGTCGTCGGAAACCGGCTCGGTCAGTTTTTCCCTGTTAAATAACCGCCACCGGCCGGGTATTCCATCCTTTTTGATGTAGCGGAGAACAGGACTGATTATCCACCCAATAGGTTTACGCAGGTATCCATGATAGGCATTTTCGATAATAAAAATTAGTTTGTGGCGCTGATTTGCCCTGTCAGCAGGTTTTTCTTCTAAAGACTGATCCTGAATCAACTTCAATTTCCTGGCCAAAAAACAATTAAGCCTTCCATTATTTTTTAAAGGAAAAATCTGTTCACCCTCTTCAACAGGAATATTTTCTGATATCTCATCAATCCCCTTTAACAGAACAGCCCCAATGTGTTTGCATATATCGGGATAAGGACAACTGCAGTATGTTTTTTGTATTCCGCCTGTAGAAGAAAAAGTTATGCCAACATTATATGTCCACATTCCTGAGCCTTCAACTATTGCGTCTATGCCATCTTGGTCCGCATTAAACTCAAGTATCATCTGCCGCTTGTAATAATCCTGAGCCCGCCTGTAGATAGTAAACCCCAATATTCGTTTAAGCTGGTTTTTATCGATTAATAACATGTTTTTAAAATATCCTTCATCTTGCTCAGAGGTGTGACCAATTTAAGAACATTATAACAATATCCCCAAAAAAAAGCAGCAGATGTCTCCTGCCACTTGGGTTGATTGAGCTTGACCGGGAGCTTGATCCCCCGCAGGCGGTCGACGGTGAATACCGGATTAAGGCAACCGATTTCTTTCGGGAATGGATTCATCTCAGCTGCTTCTTGAGGGAATAATTCAATAGGTTAAAACTTGCCTATGGAAGCAGTGAAAGCCAGCGGTGGGCGCTGATAACAAGGATTGTTTGAGATTCATTTGAAACTATACCTGTTGGCACTGCAGAAGCTTGAATCCGGCTAAGTAAAAATATAAACTAACTGATACACGTGAGAAGGTAGAATAGATGAAAAATCTTTACTGTAAGGCGCTTGGGATAAACGTACCGATTTTGCAGGAGGTCAGGGACCATCCGGAGGCGAACGTGTACACGCTCCTGATCGTTGCGTTGCTCGAACGCGGGGTACCAATGACTCTATCGGAGGTTGCCGAACGGTTTGCCGAGGCGGGAGTAGCGCCGGCGGAATCAGCGCTTCATTCCCTCAGGCGCTGCAAACCTGCGCGTGCCCCCGTCTACCGGGACGGCGACCACTATGCTCTTGACCCCTACGATGAGGAGCTCGATCTATGGGCTTTTCGTCTCGGGCTTCGACCGCCGAAAGTGTCGAAGCCTGCGGTTCTGCGGGTGCAAGACGACCTGCTTCCGGGCCCCGATATACCCCTGACAGTCGACGAGCTGGAGCGGGTGTGGCGGGACCAAAGCCTTTATAGCAGGTCGGCGCAGCGGCTTGCTCTAGCGGTCCTCGATGCCCACGGCGTGCCCATGGATCCGTCTAAGGTGGTCTCCTATGTCGATGAGCGCGCCCGGGGGCATATGCTCCGAACGGAGTCCGCTGAGTACTGGCGGAAGGGAGCTCCAATCCGGGTATGCAACGACGGGAGGTGGGAGATCGTGCCAGGACATGCGGCGCTCAAGTCCGCCCGGGCTGCCGTTCGCGATCGCCTTAAACAGATCCGCCGCTGGGAAGCCTATAAGCCCGATCCGGCGACGGTCCAAGCTAACCTCCTGGCCTGGGAGCGTGAGCGGGCGGCTCATGCCATGGAGCTCGCACTGCTTCATCGAGTTCTGGTTTATGGATTTCCGGTGAGGTCTCCCATGGCTGTTGTGCTTATAGATGTGAACGCCCATGAGCTCGCGACCTTTGTCGGGCCCGAGCTGGACATTGCCCGTGAGCGACTAGGCGATTATGACGTGATCGGCGCCGTGGATGTGCGCTCTTCACTACAATCACTCGATTTTAACCCCGGCGAGCGCCGGCTGGCTGAGCTGGGCCCGCCGCAGAAGTCGAAGAAACTCAACAGAAGTGGACGCACCCTGAAGATCACCACAGCGATGCTGGTCCGGGGATCCTGTGGTATAAGCCGTCCCTTCGGAGAGGAGAAGAAGCTTGAGCAATACCTTCGCCGGGGTCAGACAACCCTGCTACGCCGGCGCCTTGAAGCCGACGCCAAATCGCTCTTCGCCCTCTATGCGTACGGGCGCCTGCACGGCGCTGTACGCCTGCGCTGGGGTTTTCTTGACCAGATGATCTCAGTACCGTGGGTCCATCGGGATGAACTGGGGCTCTACGGATTAATGCACCAGGCCTACGATCGCGGTTTGGAAATAGAAGCGGTAATTGGCAGTGCTCCGGGATGGGCTGAGCCGTGGGCGAGGGCTCAGATTTACCGGGTAGAAAAAGACCTGAGTGGGTACTGGCTTCTGCTCGTTGATGATGAAGGTTCTGTGGTGGATGAACGCGACGTTCAGCTTGCCCGTCTTGTGGAATCAGTCTGCTGATCGGAACGGGAATCGCTCATACTAATGAAAGAAGGTTTCAATGACCCCCGCCGCGGAGCATTTTCAGGCCATGCTCCATTACCGGTATTAACAGCTTAGTGCAAAGGCGCACCGCTTTGAGCGAGCCGGGAAAGTTTATTATAAAGGTATTGCCCTTTAGACCGGCGTAGCCCCTGGAGAGCATGGCATTCCTGGTTTCCCGGTATGATTCCGCCCTTAAAGTCTCGGCAATACCGGGCAATTCCCGGTCGCAGTACTCTGCCGTTACCTCGGGGGTAATGTCCCTGGGTGAGATACCGGTGCCCCCGGTGGTGATAATGTAATCAACTTCAGCTGACCGGTGGCCGGAAAAGGCGGCCAGGATCTTTTCCCTCCGGTCGGGCACAATTTCCCTGCTGACCTGAACCCCGGGGTAACTATCTTGCAAAATGCTCTCTATCTCCGGACCTGAAAGGTCCTCATAGATCCCTTCAGCCGCCCGGTCTGATATGGTAATAACAGTTACTTTCACAACTGATCTCTCCCCCCTTGATTACCCTGGTGAAAATGCCTTTGCTGGGCATAACACATTCCCCGAGTGCCTGGTAGATGGCGCAGTCGTGATGGCATTCTTTGCCGATCTGGGTTACCTCCATGATCACCGGGCCCAGGTGCAGAATGGCGCCGACAGGCAGGGAGCTTAAGTCAATGCCCCTGGTGGTGATATTCTCGGCGAAGTCACCAAAGTTCAGCTTCACACCCTTATTGCGCATCAATTCTATATCTTCATCAGCGAGCAGGGAGATCTGGCGGTGCCAGTTGCCGCCGTGGGCGTCTCCCTCAATCCCGAAATCAACCTGCAGCAGCGCCTTTTTAACTGGCTTTTTCTGTTCTCCCCTTTTTTCGGAGATATTGATCGACAGAATAGTGAATTGCTCTTTCCTGGCGGCGGTCATGTTATCTTCTCCTTGGTTTTGGCAAGCAACCGGATATCTGATATTACCATGGATTTATCCACCGCTTTGCACATATCATAGATAGTCAGGGCGGCCAGGGAAACCGCGGCCAGGGCTTCCATTTCAATGCCGGTTTTATCGGTGCAGAGTGCAGAGCTTTTTATCTCGATGGCGTCATCTTTAACGGTAAAGTCAACAGTTACCTGGTCAATAGCTATATTATGACAGAGGGGAATGAGATCACTGGTTTTTTTGGCAGCGCTGATCCCCGCTATTCTGGCTACGCTTAAGACATCGCCCTTTTTCATCAGGTTGCTGCGAATCAGTTCAACTGTCTCTGCTTTAAGGCTCACCCTGGCAAATGCCGAGGCCCGGCGTCTTACCCTGGGTTTACGGGAAATGTCAACCATTACGGCCTCTCCCTTTTTATCCAGGTGGCTCAACTCCATTTTTTATCCTCCAATCTCAATCATATTTCTGCTAGAACAGACAGAGCCCTTTTCCGGTTTAGCGGCCACCGCTTTGAGCAGGGAAGCTTCAATGTTATTAAAATCAACCTTGATCTCGATGTCGGAGTGAAGACAGGGTTTTAATTCTCCCGTGGCTAAAAGGCGCAGCCGGTTGCAGCGGCTGCAATCCGGCGGCCGGTTGAAAAAGTAATTGTTCTTTTTCTGCTCAGTCAGGGAGTAGTGATTGATGAGCTGCAGCTTGATCTCCCTGCTGCTGCAGAAATCTTCCATCTTAGTGATCTCCTCAGCGGGAGTATCTTCCAGCACTACCATGTTGAGCTTAAGGGGAAAGCCAGCTTCAAGCGCCGCCAGGAGACCGCGGAAAACCCTATTGATGTCGCCGCCGCGGGTAAGCCGGCGGTAGCGCTCTGCATCCAGGGTATCCAGGGAAATATTCATGGAGTCCAATCCCGCCTCCTTTAATGATGCCGCCATCTGCTCTACCAGTGTGCCATTGGTGGTCATGGCCAGGTGTTCAACGCCATCCACCCTCTTTATCATCCTGACCAGTTCAACAATTCCCCTCTTGACCAGGGGTTCACCCCCTGTTAAGCGGATCTTGGTAATTCCCAGGCGCACCCCTGCCTTGACCACTTCAACGATTTCTTCAAAGCTCAAAAAATTATCATGACTCTGTACCTTGATACCTTCCGGGGGCATGCAGTAGGTGCAGCGCAGGTTGCACTTGTCAGTAACGGATATGCGCAGGTAAGTGATCTGCCTGTTAAATTTGTCTAACATTCAGTTCTATGCCCTCTTCAATGAAGTCAATCCCGCGCTCTATACGCACCAGGCCATTGGCCCTGCTTAAAATGTTCAGGTGTGAAGAGCCGTGATAATTCAGCAGCTCAATTTCATTACCGGTCACTTTTACCGGCAGCATCTCCACCCTCTCAGTATTTCGTCTTTTAAAGCTTTCAGTCAACCTCGCTCTTTTATATGCCGGCTGAAAATCAATTCCCTGCCAGCGGTATATCAATACCTTTACAAATACCTCAAAGATAACAAAGGTGGAAACAGGGTTTCCGGGGAGGCCGAATATAAAAGTTTCTTCCTTAGTGCCGAAGAGGGTGGGCTTGCCGGGTTTAATGGCTATACGATGAAACTTTATATCCACACCATTCTCTTTAAGCACCGAGGGCACAAAGTCGAACTTGCCCATGGAAACCCCGCCGGAGAGCAGCACAATGTCGTTTTCATCCAGGGCCGTTAAGATTTTTTCTTTGATTTCTTCAGGCCGGTCTGAAATAGTGCCGTAGTAGCGGTGGGGAGAGCCCACGGTTGCCAGATGGGCCATGAGCTGATATCCATTACTGTTGTAAATTTCTCCGGGCTTCAGCTCTTCTCCGGGCCGGCGCAGTTCTGTGCCCGTGGTAATAATACCCACTGTAGGCGGAATCACCACTTTAACTCTATCCATTCCCAGGGAGGCGAGAATACCGATATCCTGTACCTTCAACACCCTGGGCTGCAGCACGGTTTCACCTTTCTTAAGGTTTTCACCCTTAGAAATTACATTGCCGTCGGGTTCATCCCGGATCAGGCTGACCCTTCCCTCTTTCTCTGCAGTATATTCCACGCGGATAACTTTGTCAGTTCCCGCGGGCATCATGGCCCCGGTCATAATGCTGGCGCATTCACCCTCTTTTATTTCCCGCAAGGGTATATTCCCGGCTGCAATGGTCTCTACCACCCTAAAGGTTTTGGACTTATCCCCCCGGCTTACTGCGTAGCCGTCCATGGCCGCCTTGCTGAAGGGGGGGGAATCTATGGTAGAATGAATCTTTTCCGCCAGAATCCTGCCCAGGGCATCAGTCAAATGGACCTCCTCCTGCTGCGGCAGGTGTTGAATATTCCGGACTGTTTCAAGCGCCAGATCAGGATCAACCATTCAATTCTCCTTGTTTCAAGTATCTAATATAATTTAACTGCTGAGGCTTTGAAGGCAAGATAAAATTTCTTTCCTATTTCCACTTGCAGATTATTAAGTGAATATTCAGTAATATGAGCATGTATAGAGAGTGGACACGCCAGTTCAACCCGGTAGAGATGACCCTCCCTCTTAACGGCCGTAACTTTCCCTCTGAAATTGTTCTGCGCACTGGAGTTTATCTTTTTTTCAGAAAGGATTACGTCATTTAAAGGCAGTACTGCCGTGTTAAAGTCTCCTTTCTGCGCAGGACAGTGCAGCAGGTTTTTACCGCTTTCAAAATAGGTAAATATCTCGTCCTGTTTTTTCACAAAACCCTTGAAGATATTTACACTGCCGGGAATTATTCTGCCTCTTTTCAAGGTCAAGTGTTCGCTTCCCAGCCGGTAGGCAAAGGAGCGGGTATGGGTGGATACAATTACCGTGGCGCCGCTCTCTTGAAGCTTAAGTATCAGAGCTTCGATCAGTTTAAGAGACTTATTATCCACATTAGCCGCCGGTTCATCTAAAAGCAGAACTTCAGGTTCCAGCACTAAAGCCCTGGCTATGGCAACCCGCTGTTTTTCACCTCCGGAAAGTTTATGTACCTTACGATGCTCAAATCCGGATAGTCCGACCAGTGTCAGTTTTTCGCTTACCTTGCGGCGGATTACCGGTGCAGCTTCTTTGCGGATCTTCAGGCCGTAAGCGACATTTTGAAATACCGAGCCGCTGAACAGGAAGGGGTCCTGATGGACCAGCACTGAATGGCTGCGCATGCTCTGGTATCCCTTGCCGTTAATTGCCTCGCCGCAGAAATCGATTTGCCCCGAGCCGGGCTTAAGCAGGCCGTTGATAAGTTTGAGCAGGGTGGTCTTGCCGGAGCCGTTTGGACCGACCAGCAGCGTAACCTGGTTGGCCTTTAACTCCAGCCTTTCTATTTTGAGCACCTCTTTCTGTTCATAGGAGAAATGGAGATTGCGTATTGAGAATAGAGCTTCAGCGTTCATCTTTTACCAGCCAATGCAGGGAGAGATTAACCGCAAAAGAGATAACCAGCAGGATAAGACCCAGGGCCAGGGCCAGATCGAATTCTCCCTTGCTGGTTTCCAGGGCAATTGCAGTAGTCAGGGTGCGGGTATACCAGCGGATATTGCCGCCGAGCATCATAGATACGCCTACCTCGCCGATAACCCGGCCGAAACCGGCAAGCAGGGCTGAGAGGATCGCTATTTTGCCCTCTTTCAGGGTCATTATAAAGATATCCCCGGGCTGGGCGCCCAGGGTTGTCAGGGTTTCAGGCAGGCGCCGGTCAATCCTGCTTATGGCCCCGTAAACCAGGGAGATGATTATGGGAAGCGAAAGCAGGGTTTGACCGATAATAATGGCGCCGCGGCTGAAGAGCAGCCCCATATTTCCCAGGGGGCCTGAACGGGATATCAAAGAGTAAACGAGCAGGCCGACGACCACAGTGGGTAGAGACATCATGGTGTTCAGAATAATGATTATCGCTCTTCGGCCGGGAAAATCTTTAAAACCGAGCAGCACCCCCAGGGGCAGGCTGATCAGGGAGCTGATCAGAATAGAAATGGAAGAGAGCTGCAGAGAGGTGAAGGCAATAAAATAGACCTCCGGGTTGCCGTAAAGGAGTAGCTGTACTGCCCTGGAAAATGACTGTAGTAGCATTAACAGCCGCTATACTTTCATTCTATTGCATCCGGGTAAAAGAGGATCTCCCCCTTCTTCCTGAAACTGCCGATAATTTTTTGAGCGTCCGGAGCAGTCAGCCACTCTATAAAGCGGGCCGCGCCTTTATAATTAACATGCGGGTGTTTTTCCGGATTGACCGCGATTATCCCGTAGGGATTGAAAAGCAGGGGGTCGCCTTCAACCAGCACCCTTAACTCAATTTTATCCTGCAATGCCAGGTAGGTGCCCCGGTCGGTCATGGTATAGGCCCGGAGATCATTGGCCATGGTTATAACCGCGCCCATTCCCTGACCCGCCTCTTTATACCATCTGCCTTTTGGGCTTATGCCTGCCTGCTGCCAGAGCTCAATTTCCTTTTTATGGGTTCCTGAATCGTCCCCGCGGGAGATAAAATTGGATTCTGCCGAGGCAATAGTTTTCAGGGCAAGGCTTGCGCTTTTCTGGCCCTTGATCCCTGCCGGGTCAGCTGCGGGTCCGATAATTACAAAGTCATTGTGCATAACCTTATGCCGTTTCACTCCATAGCCCTCTTGCACAAAGAGCTGTTCGGCTTTTAGGGCATGAACCAGCACCAGGTCGACATCGCCGCTGCGGCCCAGGGCCAGGGCTTTTCCGGTGCCCACGGCAATAACCTTGATCTTGATGGCTGTGAGCTTTTCGAATGGGGGAATCAATACCTCTAACAGGCCGCTGTTTTCCGTACTGGTAGTGGTAGCCATTTTGAGTTCCCCGCTCTGCCCGGCCAATGTGATTGCTGAAAGGGCAAGCAGCATCATGAGTAGATAAAGTTTTTTCATTTTTTCCTCCAAATAAAATATTTGAAGGCAAGAAAGATGGATGCAGTAAATTCTTTCCCGCCTTTCCAAAATGGGAGGCATACCTGTTTCCGGATATACCCTGTCGGCAAGGCGCCATACTTAAGTTAAGCTTAGGCGCTTTTGCTCGGCGAAATTGCAATTAATTACAAATAATTAATTACCGGCAAAGACTATGTTAATCTTTGATTATTGTCAAGAAGGAACAATTGAAGTCTTCAGCTGCTCTTTAATTATTGGTTTTGCCTTTGCTGCTCTTTTTTTTCCGGGCGCAGGAGCTGCAGAGGCCGTAGACCACCAGCTGCTTACCCTTTACTTCTATATCTGCAGGAACCTCTATCCAGGGCAGTTTCTGTTCGGTGAGACAACGCATGCTGCCGCACTCCCGGCAGAGAAAGTGGGGGTGATTGCCGGGACAGCCATGCTTTGCCGGCGGGTGCGCACAGAAACGCCAGGCCCCGTCAAGGCCCTGGACCTGGTGAACCAGACCGCATTCTGCAAGAGTGTAGAGGGTACGGTAGATAGTTACACGGTCAGCCGCCTTGCCCTTTTGCAGTGAAATTATATCACCCGCTGTAAGGGGGCAGGCCTCTCTATAGAGCAATTCCAATATTTCCCGGCGTGTTTGAGTAGGGCGTATCTTTTTCCCGGCTAAGATCTTTTCTAAATTCATAACTGCCCATCCAAAATGGTGATGCTTTCCGGACGTACAGCCAGAGCAGCCGCGGGAAAGGAGAAGAGTAATCCCAGGCCGCGGAAAAGGGGAAAGTGACCGATGAGCAGCAGCAGGGGTATGTCAACGGCCAGTACTTTCAGGCTGATAATCAGCGCTTGTTCCATTTTGTAAGCTTATATGGGAAAAAGGAGTTATGCAACCCGGTTGCAAAAAGATCGGAGAGGGAGGAGTCCGCTTAAGTACTAATCTACAATTGGTTTCAAAGCTTTAATTATCTCATCCGCTTTGCTCTGGATCTCTTCGTCGCTTGATAAAATACTAATGCCGAATCCAGACCCTAATCCCGGATTAATTACCCCAACACTCAAATTAATCGATCTGCTTAGTATATCATCAGTCTGAGGAAGCATATTTTTCCTATATGGCCTTTTTCCGTCCGAATCCTCATAAGTTAGTAACTGATGCATATTATTATAGACATGCCAGCCGCTTTGAGAAAGAGTTATTATTCCCAGAGACTCGGCCGCTCGAAGTGCTGTGGAAGCATTCTTGAAGCGAATGGTAAGTATCATATGACCTTCCCCCGGATCATTAACCTTTTCAAAATCTATATTCTTAATTCCCCCATCCTTTATTGCTTTTTTAAACTTTTGTTTTTTTACCTTGAGCAAATCCATTATTTGATCAAGCTTTTTCATTTGGCCCAATAAGAATGCTCCTGTAAGTTCATTCATCTTCAGATTTATACCTACCAGGGACCAATTCCCGATTCCTTTTTCCTTCCGAAGGGGCGAAAAACCCTGATCGTGAAAGCCATAGGCCCGCTCATAAATAGTTTTATTGTCTGTTGTTATAAAACCGCCCTCACCCGAAGTTAATGTTTTAAAAATATTCAAAGAAAAAACACCAACGTCACCTATAGAACCGAGTTTCTTTCCTTTATAGGTAGAACCCATAGCCTGGCAGCCATCCTCCAGGATCATCAGGTTGTTATTCCGTGCAATAGCCATAAGCTTTTCCATATCACATGGATAACCAAGCAGGTGAACCGGCATAATTACCTTTGTTTTTTTTGTTATTTTTCTCTCTGCATCATTCGGATCCATTGTGTAGGAATTATCAATCTCAGTAAGCACGGGTTTCCCGCCAACGGCAATGATAGCCGAGATAGACGCAATAAAAGTATAGCCTGGAACCAGAACTTCATCTCCCGGGCCTACTCCAAGGCCCACAAGAGCAGCCATTAAAGCGCTGGTCCCTGAATTAACCGCTATACAATAGTTGACACCAATAGCACTGGCAACTGTTTTTTCAAGGGTTATCACTTTTTTCTTGAACCCTGGATTATCTAATTGACCATACCTTGAAAGGTAACCCCCCTCAAGAACCTCAACAACTTCCCGCTTTTCTTCATCTCCAATAATAAAAAAACCTGGACCGGGCATTGTTATCCCCCCTTTACAATATGCAATACGACTCAAAAATCTTGTTTTTTTAACAAGATTTTTGCAAAACTACAATCGGAGCCCATCGCAGTCGAAGACTGCTATGGGTTTATTTAAGAGTGAACCCACCGTCTACTACTAACACTTCCCCTGTAACTGCCGCGGCATTCGCAAGATACAGAAAGGCATCTGCAATTTCATTAACATCTATCCATCTTTTTATTAATGTTGAATTTATAAAGCCATCTTTTAATTGCTGGGGCATACTCTCATAGGGGGTTGTATATACAAAACCGGGAGCTACTGCATTAACTGATATTTTCGGCGCTAATTCTTTGGCTAAGGTCTTGGTAAAGTTGATTACAGCAGCTTTAGCCGCCGAATAAGCCATAATATTTTCTCTTCCGGTATGCTGAATGCCTCGTACGGAAGAGGTGTTAATAATCCTTCCGCTGCCTTTCTTTAACATAATTTTGGCCGCTTCTTTTGAACATAGAACAGTGCTTAAAAAATTGCAGCGCAGCAGATCCAGCCAATGCTCTTCGGTTGTTTCTAAGAAGGGAACTGAAACCGCGTGTCCTGCATTATTGATTAAAATATCCAGGGTATTGAACGCCTGTACAGTTTCTCTAAACAATTTATCAACGCCTTCCTGTTTTGAAACATCAGCCTGGACATAAATGGCCTCTGTTCCGGAAGCTTTAATCTCTTCTGCAACAGCTTCTCCTCCGGCTCTATTCTTAATAGAATTTACAACTATTTTTGCTCCTTCCTTAGCGAATTTGATCGCTGTTGCTTTACCGATATTGTCAGATGAACCTGTTATTAAAACAACTTTATCCTTAAACTTCATAAAACCCTCCGTTTACTTCTTTTTCTTTTTTTGAAAAAAATTTGCCAGTCGTTCCTGTGTATCTCCTGAAGAAATACAAACACTGGAAGCAACAGCCTCCTCATAGCAACTCATCTCCGCATTATTCAAAATGCTATTCTGTATTAATTTTTTTACCATGCCAATAGCAATAATGCTGTTTTTTTTGATACTTACGATTGTTTCATTTATAAATAGATCCAGCTCTTGCTCGTTTCCCACAAAATCAATAAGTCCAATATTATACGCCTGGTCAGCGTTTAATATTCTGCCGGTAAAAATGAGATCTTTAGCTTTAGCAATGTTGATGCGCCGTGGTAATCTGAAACTGCCGCCCCAACCAGTCACAAAACCCAGATTGACTTCGGGTTGACCCAAAAAGGCATTAGTTGAACAAAAAATAAAATCACATGCTAAGGCCAATTCTAGACCGCCGCCAAGGGCATAGCCCTTTACTTTGGCAATAACAGGTAGGGGAAGATCTTCAAGAGCATTGAATACTTCATGCCCTCTTCTAACCCATTCTCTAATTGAGTCTTTAGTTAATTGTTTTAAAGCCTCTAAATTCGCACCAACAATAAAATATTTGGGATGTTGACTCTGTATAATGACTGCTCTGTAAGACTCAATTTCAGAACGTATTTCCCTTATTTTGGTTTCCAATTCATTCAAGAAATTAAAATCTATAGTGGGGGGCTTACTGTGATCTTCAGCAAAGAGAATAAGGTTGCCAACCTCATCTTTTCGTTCTAATTTAATGTGTGTATTCATTTCTTTCCTCTACTTAAAGATTTCCTGATCCATGAATTTCAGATCATCGGGTATTATCGGACGGAAATCCATTTGTGAAATTATATCTTTATCCAGGTCTATTCCGGGAGCAACTTCAATCAATCTGACTCCATCTTGTTCTAAACTGAAGACTGCCCGCTCAGTTATATAAAGAACTTCTTGATTGTTCGATTGAGAATATTTACCGCTAAAGGTAACTTGTTTTACATGTTTCACAAACTTTTTCGTTGCCCCCTCTGAAAGGATATTCAGGCGACCATCTGTTACCCGGCATTTGAGCCCTTTTGCAGTGAAGGTACCGCAGAAAACCACTTTTTTTGCATTCTGAGAGATATTAATAAAACCCCCGCATCCTGAAAGCATGTTGCCGACCTTACTTGAATTAACATTTCCTTCCTGGTCTGCCTCGGCCATGCCCAGGAAACCAAGGTCAAGACCTCCGCCATCGTAGAAGTTAAATTGAGCGTACTCTTCTATAATTGCTGTGGGGTTATATGAAACACCAAAAATAACACCCCCTGCCGGCATACCGCCGATACTTCCCTGCTCTATGGTCAGAGTAAAATCCTCTACTCTTCCTTCTTCAATTGCCACTGCTGCAATTCCACTGGGTATACCCACCCCTAAATTAACGATTGCACCATTAAATATTTCTCTATATGCTCGTTTAGCAATTACTTTTTTAATATCCAGCGGTATGGGCGGAATCCTTTCTAAGGGTATTTTTACCTGGCCGCTAAAAGCCGGGTTGTAAAAATCAAGACAGGTCTGTTTTTGATTTGCATCTACAACAATAAAATCAACATAAATACCGGGAATTTTTACACTCTGAGCGCTTAAGCTTCCCTCTTTTGCCAGGTATTTTACCTGAACTATAACAATGCCCCCACAATTTTTTGCAGCCTGAGCTATTGATATTCCCTCAAGAAATGCGCCTTCTTCCTCAAAAGTAATATTTCCTTTTGTATCTGCCGTGGTGCCCCGTACCAGAGCCACATCAATATGAAACCGCGGAAAAAACAACCATTCCTGATTATCAATCTGTATTATCTTAACCAGGTCCTCTTTGGTTATTGAGTTCATTTTCCCGCCTTCAAGCCTGGGATCAACATAGGTATAAAGACCGACTTTAGTAATAACACCTGGTTTTTTTCCTGCTACGGCGCCAAACATATGGGAAATCACACCCTGTGGAAAATTATATGCCTCTATTTCATTATCTAATATCATTTTAGCCATTTTAGGCGCCATGCCCAGGTGGCCTGCAATATCACGTTTCACCAGGCCCTTCAATGCTAAATAATCTGTACCAATCTCATTTTTGTCACCAAGCCCGGTTGCATGACATAGTGTAAGGCTTCTTGGAGAACCTTCCTTTCTAAATCTTGCCCCAAGTCTGTTTAGAATAAGAGTGGGCTCTCCAACACCACCGCCTGAACCCTGAATTGCAACAAAGTCTTCATTCTTTATAAGCTTCACAGCTTTTTCAGCGCTTATAATTTTATCAGCCATCTATATATTTTATCCTTTTTAAACAAGTAACTAATCTTTATCGGGAAGGTGGGCATCATCGATATATGAAACACTCTCTAAATCCTGGAAAAAATCCAACCATAAATAATGCATATGCTTTCCTGTTTCCACCTTTATACTGTGCTCTGAACCATGAGGTATATGTAAAAGAGTCTTTTCTCCAAAATGCTTTTCCTGTTCATCAGCTTTCACCAAACAGTGATTCCCGGGAAGTCCCCAGAATAGTTGCTCGAGCATGGGGTGCCTGTGAGCCTTTACTTGATCAGGACCCTCTGTCTGGACTGAACCCAGGACCATTCTCGGAATAACATTTACCGGTAAGAAGGTCCGGTTTACTGTTTTTGAACTCTTAATCTTTTCTCTGTACGTAACGCCTTCAGAAAAATACCTGAAGAAGAATTTTCCCTGGTTTGTAAAATTCATTTTTTCTAAATCATCAGATGTCAGGTCCGTCAGAACCTCTATCAATTCAACATTATGAATCGTTGATTCAATAGTGACAGCAGAATTATCCAGTGGAACCAATACTGCTTTTTCTTTTAATCTATATGAGTAATTTTTAGAATAAACAACAGCTGAATTTGAAAGAATAATGAGAACCCTGGCTCGGCGATTTAATGGTTTGAAGGTGTGTTCTTTTTGTTTTTTGATAATGTAAAAATTTGTTTCTACACCTTTAATCTCATTCGACAAGAGATTTTGGGTAAATAACTCCTCTGTTTCCGGAAGAGGGTGACTAATTACTTGTTCGGTTTTAATATAATCTTTCATCATAAAAACAATACCTTTTACTAAAGTGTGCCATAGTTGAATTCAAAAACTTGGCCAGATAAGATCAACTGGCAGGCGATCCGGTAGATTATGCGATAAGGTTAAATTAAAGCGTTCATGGGCATTCACACCATCTCCTGCATCTGTGACAGTATAAGCTCTTTTCCATGTTGGATGTGTTTGCGAGTAACCTTTTCTGCCAGATTTTCATGATGTTTAGAGATAGCAGCTATAATTGACAGGTGGTCACCAAGGTAATCTTTTGCATTATTTAAGTAATCCGGTCCGGGTTCGGTAATACCGAAGAGTTGTAAGTGAAATACTTTCATGATTTCCTTTAGTCTGTTGTTGGCGCCGGCATCCAACAGCAGCTTGTGGAATTTTAGATCAACTTCTAAACAGAGCTTTTTATCCCCTTTAGAAATTGCGTTTTCATATTGGCGGCATGTATTAGTCATTTCAGCAATTTGATTATCGGTTGCAAATTGGCATGCCAGTCTGGCAGCCAGAGCTTCAAGCATTTCCCTGATATCATAGAGTTCTACAATATCAGTTTCAGAAAGCTCCCTAACATAAACACCCTTTCTAGGGAAATTGACAACCAGACCCTCCCGTTCCAATCTTTGCAATGCCTCTCTTAATGGTGTCTGACTCACAGCTAATTTATTTGTTAATTGTTCATACGACAGCCTTTCACCTGCTGCAAACTTTCCACTGATAATGTTATCTTTCAGCTTATTGTACGTTTTTTTACTCAAAGAGGTATGTTTGATTTCACCAGCCATTAGATTTTAATTTCCTTCCCCAATTCCCATTAATATTTGGTTGGATTCTTAGTAAACTATTTATAATGCTACATTTTCATCCCTGACAAGGTTATTCCCTGGATAAAGCGTTTTCGAAGGATCAGAAACACGATTAGCATGGGCAATATAGAGATTACAGCCCCTGCTGCAATAGGGCCGTGATCCATGTAGAATTTTTTGTGGAATACCATGAGTCCCAATTCAATGGTGTACATTCCCCTGGTATTTACAATGATGAGGGGCCAGATAAAGAAAGCCCAGGCCTCGGAAAAAGCAAAGATACCCAGGGCCATCAAAGGAGTTACGCTAAGCGGAACAGCAATGCGCACCAGAATCCAAAACTCCGATGCCCCGTCAATTCTGGCGGCGTCCAGCAATTGATTGGGAATGGACAGGGCATACTGGCGTATTAAGAACACGCCGAAACTCATAATCAAAATAGGAAATACAATGCCCAGGTAGGAGTCAAATAATTTTAACCGGCCGACGGTAATGTATACCGAGACCATATACACTTCAAAGGGCACAATCGCGGTGGTTAAGATCAGGATGAAAAGGATGTTTTTAAGTGGAAAATTGAATTTTGCAAAGGCGTAACCACCGAGTATCGATGTTAAAAGCACCGAAGTCATGGACAGGAATGAAATAATAAAGCTGTTTAAAATAAAGCGGGGGAAATGTTGAATAGTTAGAACTGAGATGAAATTTTTGACTGTCGGCATTTCCGGAAATATAGTGGGAGGCAGTCTGAAAATTTCCTGGCTGCTCTTTAAGGAGGTAAACACTATCCAGACAAAGGGAAGAAGTATGAATAGAGAGCCGGCTATCAGTATTGCGTGAATTAAAACTATTGAGAGGTCAAATGGTTTTTTTCTTATCTTATTCGACATCATAGCGAACCACCTTAAACTGGATCAATATTACTATTAGGATAAAAAACAGCAGCACCATGGCCTCGGCACTGGCATATCCCATTTTGTAAAAATTAAATCCGTTCCGGTATATTTCCCAAACCAGCACCTTACACTCATAGGATGGCGACCCTTGAGCTTCGGAGGAGATAACGTAAGCCACAGTGAAGATATTGAAAAACTGGATAATCGCCATGACCAGAGCGAACAAGATTATGGGCTTTAGAAGAGGCAGGGTTATGTATCTTATCTGTTTTCGGTAATTAGCGCCGTCAATGCGTGCTGCATCGTAGTAAATTTGAGGAATGTTCCGTAAGCCCACGGAAAAGATGATCATATAGTAACCCAGGGTTTTCCAAATAGATATCAGGATAATGGCGTAAATGACCTGGTCAGGATGCTGCAGCCATGATTGAGTCGGGAGTTTAAAAAGGGACAACAGGTAGTTGATCATGCCGAATTGTGAATCGTAGAGCCAGCGCCATATAACCGTAGCCGGAACCCAGGGGGTGACAACCGGTATGAAATATATCATCTCATAAAAAGATGAAGAATGTTCAACCCGGCGCAGGATAAGGGAGAATATTAGTGCTAAAAAAAGGGTAACACTCACACAGATTACGGTGATAACGATAGTGTTGGTGAAAGCCAGCTTAAAATTGGGGTCCTGCAGCATTTTTGCGTAGTTTGCCAGACCAATAAATGCCGGTTTGGGAATGACAAGAGAATAGTTGGTTAATGAATAATATGCTGTCCGGATAATGGGGATAATGCGAATGAAGGTGAAAAGCGCAAACACAGGGCCCAGGGTGCATAGTACGAATAACAGGTGGTTTTTTTTCGCGTAATGGATAAATCCGGTCACCTTTAATTCCCCCCCCTTCTATTTTAATAAAAAAAATACCGGAAACGAAGAACTCGTTTCCGGTATTGGGCTAGTAGCTATTCTCCATACTCGTTGCTGTCTTTTAAAATCTGGTTGGCTATGTCGTTAGCCTTTTTCACGACGGCTCTGCAGCCGCTTAAATTGTCAAGCAGGCCGGCGTCACGGTAGGCCTCTTGAACGATTTCGCCCACCCTGGTCCACAGCTCGGTATAACTAGAGGCATTTACTTCGAAGTAGATTTCTGCACCGGATGGGATCTCAATAAAGGGCTTAAAGCGTGGTTCTGCAGCCACAACGCTACTGAAGCTGATATCCCGTCGTGAGGGAATCCAGCCGGAATCCGTATATAGGACTTCCATAACTTCTTCATTCTGCATTACCCTGGCAAACTCCCAGGCCACACTCTTCTGCTTACCGGATTCGGGCACACAGGCATTGACCAGCCAGTCGTAAATACGCCAGTACTTGTCGCGCGGCTGATAGGCTATACCATAGTTGATGTTGGGAGCGTTTTCTTTCATAAAGGGGATAACCCAGGATTCGCGCATAAACATGGCAACCGCCCCGGCGGCAAAACCCTCGGCATCGTGCTTTAATGCCCAGTCATCACTCTTGTCCGGTCCATGGAGGAGCTTCACATGCCATAACAGAGCTTCTGCTGATTCCTCATTGTCCAGATTACCATAAAAGGTATCGGGGGCTTTGCCATATTCTATGAAATCTCCGCCCAGCAGCTGGTTGGTAACAAAGGCCCATTTTTGGCTGCCGCCTGCTGGTCCTGTAAGGCGGATAGAATATCCGGCTCTGGTAAGATTACCGGCAGCATCCTTCTTGCTCAGTTTTACTGTGTAATCGTAGAGATCATCCACAGTTGCCGGCGGTTTGCTTAAGCCGGCTTCCGAAAGGTAATCCTTGTTATAAAACAGAGCCGGTCCACCGCCAAAGAAAGGTAGCCCCACGGCCTTGCCCTGGTAAGAGGCTTTTTCCGGTGCAGCCGAAAGATAACGTCCGGGTGTATTTACCATCTTCTCGATATCCGTGGGTGCAGCGGATAAAATGCCGGCCTTGGCATATCTGGCGGTCAGGGAGTGGTCCATTATAATTACATCCGCAGCCTGTCCCATAGGAGCTGTAGCAGCCACCTTGGCCTCAAAATCACGCAAGTCGAATACTAAAACCTCCACCTGGGCTTCGGGATTTTCCTGCATGAAAACCTCTACAGCCTTGTCCAGGGGCGCCTGCAGCTCGGAGAAGCATCCCCAGACGTTGATTTTAGCCTTGCCTACCTTTTCCGCCTGACCTCCGGCAAAAAGTAGCGAAGCCAGCATGACCAGTACGAGCAACATAAATACTCTTTTTTTCATAGGAACCTCCAATATTGATATTTTCTCAAAACCTATTTTATTGCAAAAACGACTATCTGTCAAATAAAATATAAGATATATTTTATAAATACAATAATCTAATCCGGCGGTCAAAAATCCTTTGCTTTTTATTGTTGACCCAGCCGATTACCAGGTATATGGTAAAATATGAAAAAGAGTATCATACTTGATCCACATCCCAGAACCAGAGAGTTAATCTTCCGGGAAGCTGATTTTAATCGCTTAAAGTCCCTGGCCAGGGTTTATGAATGGAGTGAAGGGAAAATGCCGGCTGAACGGCTGGATGAGATTCTCCCGGAAGCCGCCGCTGTGATCGGTCAAACGGAGCTTTCCCGAAATAGGCTGGAAAAAGCAGTCAATCTGAAGGCTATTGTAAACGTAGAGGGCAATTTTCTGCAAAATATTGATTACACCTACTGTTTCGAAAGGGGTATTTATGTCCTGAATGCCGGTATTGCTTTTTCCCAGTCAGTGGCCGAAATGGCGCTTGGTTTTGCACTCTGTCTTGCAAGGGGATTGGTTAATGGCGATCGCCTGTTCCATGCAGGGCAGGAGGTTTACGGCGCTAAATCCAATACGGGGAGTTTTCTGCTAAAACAAAATAAAGTGGGAATAATCGGCCTGGGCAATATCGGCCGCGCCCTTATCAAACTGCTGCAACCCTTTGAATGTTTGATCCAGGTTTACGATCCCTGGCTCCCGGACAATTATATTAAGGATTACGGGCTGGAACCTGCCGGTTTGGAGCAGTTGCTGGAGTGCTCCCGGATTATCTTTGTGTTGGCCGGAGCAACAAAAGAAAACAGGTATATGCTGGGACGGAAGGAATTGGCGCTTATAGGCAAAGAGGCGCTCTTTGTCCTGGTAAGCAGAGCCTCGATGGTTGATTTCGAGCCCCTTACGGATTTATTGCGAAAGGGCAGATTTCGCGCTGCTATAGATGTTTTTCCGGAAGAACCCTTCCCCCAAGAACATGCTTTGCGCCAATTGGATAATGTTCTTCTCTCCGCTCATAGGGCAGGGAGTTTACAGGAAGCCTATAAACTGATGGGGGAAATGACCGTAGATGATCTGTCACTCATTTTTCGGGGACTTCCTCCAGTGCGCCTACAGAGAGCCGACCGAGAAAGCGTATCTCAAATGAGCAGTAAACCGATAAAAGGTTAAACAGCTGCTCTTTTGCTTTTCTATCCCAGAAATTCCTTCCTGGCCCGAGCCATAAGTTTATCAATGGCTTTTATCTGATCCGTATTGAGGAGAGGTTCCGGCTTTTTCTCCAACAATGCAAGGGCTGTTTCAAAGGCTCTATTCTCCATTCCTTTTACCTCCTGCGTATGAGCGTGTGCCCAGGGCAATGTCTCAAATAAGTCGGAGAAGAATTGCTCGTTTCGAAAATTCTTAAGTGTATGTTCTTCGGTGAAATAGTTACCACCAATACCCACCCTGCGGATGACATCCAGAGCCAGTGTATTATCGTTGACTTCAATAGGTTGAAGGGTTCGGCGCATATACCGGATAACTTCGTTATCAATCACCAACTGGCAGGGAGAAAAAGTCACTGCGTTTTCTATATGCCCAATAGTACCGATGCCCACGGCTCCTGCCAATACGGGGAATACGGTGCTCATGGCTTTTTCAATCCCGGTTTGGACATTTATAAAACAACTATCCGTCTTTCCTCCGTGAACCCCGCTTGGACAACCGTAATACTCCGAGATCATTTGCACCCGGGCCACCAGCAGGGGCATACGATCAGCGCTGGCGTAGCGAAACATACCGGTAGACATGTCGGCATAGGAGGGGATTATATCCACGCCAACCGTAGCCTCATTATCCACTGCATACGCCAACACCAGGCCTGCCAATGTTTCAGCAATGCCCAGGGCCAGATTACCCGCCGCTGTTACCGGAACGGTGGCGCCGCCATTGGGCATTGTATAAATGGTTTGCGGAAAGCCTTGCTTAATATATTCCATAAAGATCTCAACCATGTTACGATCCAGGCAGAGGGGAGAGCGAGCTTCACCATATCCAACCAGTATAGGCTCTCTCTTCAGGGCTTTCTCGCTGCCCTTTACAATAGTCCCGATATCGATCAGGTAGGGGATATCTGCCTTTTTAAAGGTCTCAATACCGCCGAACTTTGTCGTATACTTGGCCAGCTCACAGGCCATCACTATGGGCCTGACTTCATAAGGTGTTTCCTGATCCGATACCGGTAAGCCTGTATAGTCGACTGCGGTCAAATTATTAATCATATTGATCGACCGGCGTACATCATCTAAGTTAGCCCACCGCCGATTGCCCTCCAGGTCAAAAATTGAAGTGCAGAAGCCTCCGGCGCTGGCTGTAAAATCCGGATGGATCTTATGTGATTCCTTACGGAAACGAATGTGAGAGTAGCGCACGGCCATTCTTTCAGGAAGACGTTCCGGATTGTCGTAATCCTTTTTCATCTTATCGACATAGGATTGTACCAGTTTTTTAGGCAGTTTAACCTGCATGGTCGTCCTGTCTACCTTGCTTCCCACCTTATCTAAATAATCCAGGGCAATTTCGCTGTCTATTCGCATACCGACTTCATCAAGTATGGTAAGTGCTGCCTGGTGAATTTTTTCCATCTCGTCCATACTCATAACTCTGAGCGGCTCATAGATCATCAATTCTATCCTTTCCTTAAAAAGCCTTTAGAACATCGAATACGGTAAATCGAGATTCTATTTCCATTGCAATTTTTAGTTAGTAGTAGCGGTTTTTTTCAAACTCCTCAACCATGACCATGAAATTATCATACTTTGTTCCCACTGCAATCGAGTGAGTGGAACCGAATATGTACCGCCCCCCTGGTTTATTGGCTTCCAATGCCTTTCTTGTTTCTTTACGAACCTCATCTTGTGTGCCTGAGACGAGAAGCTCCACAGAGAGCCCGCCCCAGGGTACAAGATGGACGCCATAATCTGCTTTAATCTGAGCCAGATCCATATATGCAGTCTGCTGTATCGACTGGTATGCGTCATAGCCCGCCTCGACAAACATATCCATTAACTTATTGTTGTTCCCGCAGGCATGTTTCATTACGGGAATGCCAAACTGCTCATGGATATTCTTTACGCGGGACTTAATGGCCGGCAGAGCAAATTCCCGGAACATGGCAGGCGAAATAAATGGACCCTGGGTGCTGGAAAAATCCTGACCCCAGGCAACACCATCCTGTCCCTTCCGAATATAATACTGGTCCTGGAGATTGCTTTCAGCCACTTTCTTCCTGATGGCCGCTTTAACTGTTTCGGGATTGTCTAAGAACTGCATAAGTCCATGGCTGAAACCGCCGCCGCCTTCATCGAAGCTGCCCCCTAATAGGAAAATACCAACTTCAGCCCCCGATGGTCCCATTATAAAGCGGCTGCTGCCAAACTCTTCAATAAGCGCATCAACAACTTCAAAACAGCTCTCATCCGGCGGTTTCATAACCGGTTCGCCGTCAAAATCGGCCGGTGTGTATTGCTTCTTCCCTATGTGCGGGTCGTAAATTTTTGTTACATCCGCAGTAACTTCAGAGAGCTTGTAGACTGTACCGTCTAAAAACTCCCAGGTGTTGTTATCTATCTTTTTTGGTTTTTCGAATTGAAAATCTTTAGGAGGAGCGATGCTCGATGCAATAGCAGCGACATTGATAATGTCAAAATTGTCCATCTTTCGAAAAAAATCAATGCCATCCTCTTTCCAGCTCTGCACCACCTCATCCCGGCGTCCGTCCCAAAAAGCGAGTGTAGATCGCGCTTTAGCCCGGTAGTAAGTCTGATGCCCGATAATTTTTTCAACAGTATCAAAATCGATAGCCCATTCACCCCAGGGTACCTTGTCCGGCATCTGATGGGCCAGTACCGAAAGTATTCGTTCTTTTGAAGTCATGCTCTCCTCTTCTTGCAATATATTATCATAACTGTCAACGGATGTACAAACAAGCAATAGCATCCTGATTGCCTTGGCTGCCTTCTTAAATAAGATCGCTGCTAAGTAAAACCGCTGGTGTGGGAATTCGATATCGAGTAGACCTTATCAAAGGTCTTTGAAAACCGCTGCTCCTAATTGACAGGCAGGCCGCTTTCAATATATTTTCTTTTTAGAAAGGAAACGGTACTTTTTGGCTTATAAAGAGCGGCACAACGAGATCCTCAAAATCTTGGCGAAATTGAAGCAGGCCTCAGTTTCCAGTCTTACTGAGCGGCTCAAGGTTTCCGAGGTTACCATTAGAAAAGACCTCTCGCTCCTTGAAGAGGCAGGTAAGCTGCTGCGCACCCATGGGGGTGCGGTACTGACAGAGGACAGGGACCGTCTGCGAACCTTAACTATGCGCACCGGTGATAGGATAAAAGAGAAGAGAGAGATCGCCCTCCGGGCCAGGGAGATGATCAGGGAAGATGATACAATCTATATTGATGCGGGTACAACCTGCTATTATCTGGCTGAAGAGATAAAGAATATGAGCCTGGGGGTGGTTACCTGCTCCCTGGCCGTAATGGTTGAGCTTTCCGGTTGTCCGGGAATAAATTTATTCTCTCTCGGCGGCAGTTTCAGGGAAGAGGCGGGCTCCTTTATAGGGCCTGCTGCTGAGAAGGCGCTGAAAGGCTTCCAGATAGAAACCTGTTTTCTGGGAACAACGGGGATTTCGTATGATGGAAAGTTCTCTTCACAGAATACCATTGAAGCCCAGCTTAAAAAATCGGTCCTGGCTGCCTGCCGTAGACGGGTTATTCTTGCCGATCACTCCAAATATGGGGAAACCGCGTTCTCGGTCTTTGCCCAAGCCGCTGATATAGACGTGTTGATCATGGATACCGCTTCGCTGGACATAAGTAAATTAAAAACAATGGATTTTGAGCTTGTATTAGTCTGATATATATAGGGGGGAGATAATGAAGGGGAACTCTATTGTGGCCCAGAGCGGCGGGCCCACCGCTGTAATAAACGCCAGCGCCTGCGGTGTGATCCAGGAGGCCATGAAGCATAAAGAGATCACCGGTGTCTATGCGGCGTACAACGGCATACTGGGCGTGCTTAATGAAAAGATATTCGATTTGGGCAAAGAAGAGCCGGCTGCTGTTGAGGGCCTAAAGGTTTCACCGGCTTCCGCACTGGGATCCTGCCGCTATAAAGTGAAGAAAGCAGAGGACTTTGAAAAGATACTGGCCGTGTTTAAGAAGTATAATATCCGTTACTTCTTTTATATCGGGGGCAATGATTCACAGGATACAGCCGATAAGGTGAATAATCTGGCGCATGAGCAGGGCTATGAGCTTAGATGTGTGGGTGTGCCCAAGACCATTGACAATGACCTGGCCTGCACCGATCACTGCCCCGGGTACGGCAGTGTAATCAAATATTTGGCCACCATGACCATGGAGGCGGGCAGGGATACCGAAGCCCTCTATACCGCGGATACGGTAAATGTAATTGAGGCCATGGGGCGTAATGCCGGCTGGATCGCGGCGGGCACCGCCCTGGCAAAAAGGGATGAGGAGGATGCCCCCCATATTATACTGCTTCCCGAAGCTCCTTTTGATGTGCAGAGGTTTAAGGATAAGGTGGATAACCTGCTCTCAACCATAGGCAGGGCGGTTATTGTGGTATCGGAGGGCACTAAAAATTCTGACGGCGCTTATATTGCCGAGCAGAAGGGCGATTTTGCCAAAGACGCCTTCGGCCACACCCAGCTCGGCGGCGCGGCCAACTATATTAAGGAACTGGTGGAAAGGGAGGTAAAGGTCAAGGCGCGCTTTGCCATTCCTTCAACAATTCAGCGGAATGGTATACACTTTGCCTCGCTCACCGATTCAAAAGAGGCTTACTTGGCCGGGCAGCGGGCTGTAAAGCTGGCTGTTCAGGGTGTTTCCGGCAAGATGGTGACCCTGGAAAGGGTCTCGGATAATCCTTATCTCTGCCGCACGGGAGAGGCAAAGCTGGCCGATGTTGCTAATGGTGAAAAATTCCTGCCCCGTGAATGGATAAGCGATGACGGTTTTTTTGTGACGGAGGAGTTCATTAACTATGCCCGGCCCCTGATCCAGGGTGAGGTCAGGCCATTGATCGAAGATGGACTGCCGAGGTTTATTCGCTTTAAGAAGCACTTCATTACTATTTAAAGGAGAAATCATGAATTATATTGCTGAGATGTTTAATCTTGAGGATAAAAGGGTAGTTATTACCGGGGGCGGCGGGGTTATAGCCGTGGCCATCTCTGAGGCATTGCTGAAAGCGGGAGCCCGGGTTGCGCTCTGGGATATTGCCGGGGACGCCATTGAAAAGGCTAAGACCATACTGGGCGAGGCTACCGGCGCGGCTGACCGCCTTTTCGGAATGGTGGTGGATGCCATGACTGAGGAATCGGTGAGCAAGGCTGTTGAGCAGACTGAAAGCTCCATGGGCGCGCCCAATGTGTTGATAAATGCGGCGGGCGGCAACAGGGGTAAATCCTCTTTTGTGGAGAGCGACATGGAGACCTTTGAGTTCGTGTTGAAGCTTAACCTGGTTGCCGGGCTTATGGTGCCCACCAAGGTAATGGCCGCTTACTGGATCGAAAAGAAGATAAAGGGTGCGGTCATCAACCTTGCTTCAATGGCTTCCTATATGCCACTTTCCGGAGTATGGGCTTACAATGCGGCCAAGGCAGGTGTTTTGAACCTTACCCTGGCAGCGGCCAAGGAGTTTGCGCCCCATGGTATAAGGGTGAATGCTGTTGCTCCGGGTTTTTTTATCGGCAAGCAGAATAAAGCGCTGCTGATCAAGAATGATAAAACAGGCGAGCTGACTGAAAGGGGGCAGAGTGTAATCGACCACACACCCTTCGGCCGTTTCGGCGATGTAAAGGAATTAGCAGGCGCGGTAATTTTCCTGGCCAGTGAGCGGGCTTCCGGTTTTATCACCGGTGTTTCTCTGCCTGTGGATGGCGGCTACCTGGTGCACAATATCTAAAGTGCACAATATTTAAATAAGAGGAGTTGGAGATGAGTGTAGTTGATGGAGTTAATGATTGGCTCAAGAAGGCCGTACAAAAGGGTCTGTTGACGGAAGCGGGGCTTAATGAGTCTGTGGTAGAGGGAGCGGGTGGTCTGCTATTCCCTCAATCCCTGCAAATGGTGGGGCAGGCTGCCCTGGCAATGGTACGTATACAGAAGGGTACGGCCCTGGCCGTTATTGGTAAAAATGAAGCTGGTTTCCGGGGAACAGAAGGCCGGGGCGCGCCATGTGCCGTACTCTTCTGCCCTCCGGATCACTATAATGGTGAAATATTAAGAAAGGTTCTGCCCTTTACCGCGCCTTCACCATTGGGTGATCAGGACGTAACCTTTGGGGTGGGTGACCGGCTGGGTGTTGCCTCTCCCGGGCATATCAGGCTCTTTAAGAAATACCGGGCGGCTCCGGTGCTGGCGCAGCAGTCGGCGCGTGAGCTTGATTTAACTAATCGCAGTTATGAGGACGTTCTGGATTCTGCGAGCTGGGCCGTGTTCCAGGAGGGGTATACCTCCCCATGGGGCGCTGACGGCGACCATCTGAAAACCGTGGATTGGGTCAGGAGCGCCATGGAGATCGGCAATACCATGATTACCGCCGATGTATCGGATTATATAAAAGGGGAATACCAGGCTAAAGAAACGCTTTCAATGATGCAGGATTACAACAAGCTCCCTTCAGACTACCGGCAGGGAATAGAGGAGCGCTTCCTGGGGTTGAAGGTGGAACTGGATACCGGCGATGCAATCTCCTTTTCCAGGGAGGAACTGGCGCGCACCGCTCTGATCTACGGCCAGGCACTGGAGCATGCACTAAGGCTTTACCGGGTCTGTGTTGAGGTAAAGGGCGAGGGCAATTTTGATTTTGAGCTGTCAATTGACGAAACCGCCACCCCGACCACTCCTGAAGCGCACATCTTCATTGCTGAAGAGGCAAAGTTGGCCGGGATAAAATCATCCTCAATAGCTCCCCGCTTTGTTGGTGAGTTCCAGAAGGGAATTGATTATATAGGCAGTGTTGCGGATTTTGAGAACTCCTTCGCTGTGCACGCGGCTATAGCCAGGATGTATGGTTACCGCATATCGGTGCATTCGGGGAGTGACAAATTCACCGTTTTCCCGATAGTGGGAAAACATACCAGGGGGTGTTTTCACTTGAAAACTGCGGGCACCAACTGGCTGGAGGCGGTGAAGGTCCTGGCCCGGCACGAGCCGGCCTTGTTCCGGGAAATCTATGCTTATGCTTTGACAGTCTTTGAAAAAGCGCGGCAGTACTACCACATTACCCCGAATCTGGACAACCTTCCGGAGTTGGCAGCTTTGAGGGATGATGAGCTGGTCAATCTATTTGCCAACAACGATGCCCGGCAGGTTATACACATTACCTATGGCGAGATATTCAAAAATGCTTCGCTGAAAGAAGGTTTTTTTGCCGCTCTTAACGACAATATAGAAGAATACTGGCTGGCTCTGGAGAAGCATATCGGCAGACATCTTGAGTTGCTGGGAACAGCGGAAAAGTGAAAATTCTTTCCAACCAAACCCTGCACAGCGATAACTGGATTAAGGTTCTGAAAAGGGCATACCTCGATAAGGCGGGTAAAGAGAAGAGCTGGACCTATATTGAGCGCAGCAACGGGCAGAGAGCCGCGGTTATTGTGGCGGTGAGCAGGGAAACAGGAACACTGATCCTGATAAGCCAGTTCCGGGTTCCCTTTGGCAGGGAGATTATCGAGTTCCCGGCCGGCCTGATCGATCCGGGGGAAACCGCTGCGCAAACCGCAGAGCGGGAGCTACTGGAGGAAACAGGTTACCGGGGCAGGGTGGTTGAAGTGGGACCCCCCATATCAACCTCCTGCGGATTGACCACGGAGCTGATCCACATAGTCTACATGGAGGTGGATGAAGAACCGGCAGCCGCACCGCAGTTGGAAAGCTCTGAAAAGATCAGGGTACTGAAGTTAAGGCGTGAGGATTTTGCTACCCTGCTTGCTAAAAGCGAAGCTGATGAAATTCTCCTCGATGCCAAGGTTTATGTGTATCTGTCCGGGCGCTGAAATAAACCTGCATATCGCTCCGCCGCAGTGCCAGATGCTTTTAAAATGAGAGGTGGAAGCGTGCGGCGTATAAAAGTAAGCTTAACCCCTATTTTTATAGTTATAGTCGGGGCTTTAACCATTTGTCCTGTAATTATGCTGCTTATCGGCAGCTTTTCCAGAGGGCTTGGCGCTGTTGGCCAATTCACCATTGAAAAGTATATCAGCTCTTACTCAGACCCTGCTTTAGTTGAAATATTGACCAATACCTTATTCTTTACACTCGGTTCAGCCTTAGTAGCAACCACGCTGGCTATTTTTTTGGCCTACTTAAGCACCAGAAGTAATATCCCTTTAAAGTTCTCTTTTCGCATACTCACTCTGGTCCCCATGATGATACCCCACATTCTCTTTGCCGTGAGCTGGGTAATTCTGCTTAATCCAACCAATGGTATATTGAATCTTATTCTAAAGGAACTCTTCAATCTGGAAAGTTCTCCTTTCAATATCTATACCTTGCCTGGAATGATACTGGTAGAGGGGCTGCTTGATCTGCCTATTGCCTATCTGATTATCGCACCGGCCATGTCTTCTTTTGATATCGCTCTGGAAGAAGCCTCGTATGTAAGCGGCGCATCGAACTTAAGAACATTGAGGAAAATAACCCTGCCTGTACTGCGGCCGGCCATATTAGCTGCATTTACCCTGGTTATTGTCAGAAGCCTGGCAGCCTTTGCCGTTCCTTCGATGATCGGCATGCCGGGCAGGATATATGTATTGGCTACACATATATATAGGATAGTTTCCACCGGCTTTGCCGCGGATTACGGTATGGCAGCGGCTGTGGGAATGAGCGCTCTGGTAACTTCCCTTATACTCATTTACCTTTATCGCACTATGACCGGGGCCAGTGAAAAATATGTTACCATATCCACCAGAGGCTATAGACCGGCGGTAATTGACCTTAAGAAAGCTAAATATCCACTGTGCATAATTGTAGGTCTATTGTCTTTTATCCTGATATTACTCCCGGTTGTTGTGCTTCTCTATACCTCCCTTCTACCATATTCCATGACACCAGGCCGGAAAGCGGTAAGCCTTATGGGGTGGGGCAACTGGCTAGCTGTACTAAAGGATCCTATTTCCCTGCTTTCCTTAAAAAACAGCCTCCTTCTTGGGGTTGGGGGAGCAACACTGGGAACCCTGTTATCCATATTTGTAGCCTATATTATAGTCAAAATCAAAACCTGGGGCAGCGGCTTGCTGGAATTCTTAAGCTTTTTGTCTTTTTCCTTTCCCGGTATAGTGATTGGCGTAGGATTCATGTGGCTTTTTGTCAGAACCCCTCTATATGCTACAATCTGGGCTCTGCTTATAGGCTATATTGCAACCTACCTTCCCTACGGGGTCAGGCCGCTCACCAGCGCCTTTATTCAGATACATAGCCATCTGGAAGAATCATCAAGAGTTTGCGGAGCAGGCTATTTCTATACCCTTAGAAGGATAGTGATTCCCCTTCTAATCCCGGGAATTGTCTCGGGTTGGATTCTGATGGCCACAATGTTCGTCAGGGAGTTAAGCCTTTCAGTTGTGCTATCCAGGCCGGGCTCAGAGGTGCTGGCGGTGCAGATCCTCCGCTTTGCCGATGACGGTTTGTGGGGCCGGCTTTCAGCCCTGGGAATTATAATGATAATAATATCCACCACCCTGGTGGTGCTGGCCACATTGGTGGGATTGAAGTTTACAAAAATACAGAAGTAATGGCAGACTGTTTTATATACGCAAATTCAAGCTGCTGTGAATGCACCACTCCACAGCTCTTTAAGGAACTGTAAGACAGGCAATATCCTAACGCCGTCGAGCAATCGGGGTTGATAATCAAGAGAGACAACCAGGCGATGTTTTAATGTCAATTTCACATTGCAGGCGGTGAAATATGGGTTAACAGTTTGTAACTGGAATAAATTGGCACAGTTGTGATTTTTCGTTTCTTGTTTTCCCCCAGGTTCTGTCTTGAGAGCTTAATTGCAATTGCAGGCGAATATCTGTCTATAAACGCGTCAAGGCTTTTGGATCGCCGGCTTCTTGCAGCAGATTTGACCTCTACAGGAATAATTTCGGCTCCACTTGTAATCAAGAACTCCAGTTCAGCAGTTCCTTCCTGCCAGGAAATGAGTTCTCTATTTGTCTGAGCAAACAGCTCCTGAGCCACAAAATTTTCGAGCATAAAGCCCTTATAAGGGCCAAGCTTTTGGCTAAGAATAACCTCACAGGGAATGTTGAGCATAGAGTTTAAAATACCGATATCAAAAAGAAAAACCTTAAACCTATTGTTGTCGCAATAGCTTATCAGTGGATGTGCTGCTTTCCTGGTAAAGGTATTCTTAATACATAACCTTGATTCGATCAGCCAGGACAGAGGGCCTCTTAGGGAATCAAATCCCTTTCTTCCCGGGATAACATCCTTGAATTTGAATTTTTTAACTTCCTCGGTATGTGCTTTTGAAAGCTGAGAAGGAATAGCATCAAATATATAATTTATATGATTCGCATTCACAACGCCGGAGTACTTGGCAAAGTCAGCACGATATCCCACAATCAGTTCTTCCTGTACCGTTCTTGCATCAAGAGCGGCTTTTCTGACATCCTCGGACCATTTTTCCAGAAAGGCAGTTATAACTTCGGGCAGACCGCCTGTAAGAGAATAGATGGTAAAGAGTTCAAGTAGTCTTTCATGAACAACAGATGGCAAGGGTGTTGTAAAATAAAAGCTGTCAAGGTACCGAAATGCATCTGCATCCGCCGCTAAAACGAACTCACCAAAGTTCATAGGGAACATGTAAAGAAAATTTACCTTGCCCACAGGGAATGTTTCTTCATTTTTCATTAAGCCCATGTGTGAACCTGCAGCTATAAGATCCAGTTCCTTTAAATTCTGTTCAAAGTACTTAAATGATATAATGGCCTCAGAACACTCCTGAATTTCATCAAAAATTAGAAGATCATTAGAAATGTCAATGTTTATTCGCAATCGGAATTGGAGAAGTTTTATTATCTCCCTGGGATCAGAAGTCTCCCGGAAAATAGAGTAAAGGTTTTTTGATTCACGAAAATCAATGTAATGGCAATTATAGCCTTCCTGTTCATAATATCTTCTCCCGAACTCCTGCAGAGCCCATGTCTTGCCAACCTGACGAGCTCCTTTGAGCACAAGTGGTTTTTTTCTGGTAAGATTCTGCTTCCATTCCAGAAGATCATCAATAATTGTTCGATTCATGCAGGTAATTATATATTTAAATGTAGGTATGTCAATAAATAGTCCACGATATTGGATTATTACCTGCTATAAAAGTCCATAAAGATTGATTTACCGGAGATTATAAGCAGCCAACGACTGTTTTATATTCGCAAATTCAGGCTGCTGTGAATGCACCACTCCACAGCTCTTTAAGGAACTGTAAGACAGGCAATATCCTGACGCCGTCGAGCAATCGGGGTTGGTCATCAAGAGAGACAACTATGCGATGTTTTAATGTCAATTCTTCGGAAAGAGCAATAAGCCCTTTAAGATGTTTTCGTGTGACCAGCTTTGAAGCCTTTACTTCGATAGCAATATTATCACCGATCAGGAAATCAACTTCGAAGCCTGAACGGGATCGCCAAAAGGTCAGTTTGCGCCGATCTTTTGAATAGGCAAGGTATGCTCTAAGCTCTGTAAAAATAAAATGCTCCAGTGTTTTCCCGAATAATTCTGTCCTGGGTTTAATATCTCGCCGACCGGCAAGGACATTACAAACGCCGACATCAAAATAGAAAAACTTGGCTTTACTAACGGGCTTACGCTTGCTTGTTTTTCGATAGGGTTCAAGCAAGCAGCCTAACAGGGTATCCTCAAGAATGCTGAAGTATTCTCGAACAGTTCTAGCCGGAATACCTGATTCATCGGCAACTGCTTCAAAGTTTAGCAGTTCCGTATTAGTCAATGCTGCTGTTTGCAAGAATCTGGAGAAATTGTGTATCCTTCTTGTTAAACCTTCGGCTTGAATTTCCTGCTGCAGGTAAGTACCGCAATAGGAAATGAGGTCTTCTTCCGGTTCATCAGAAAGGTAAATAGAGGGAAGTGTTCCGAAATTCAATGCTCGAAGCAGGTTAAAATCAGGTATCTCAGCAGAGACTAGAGGAAACATGAGCCGTGTTCTAGCCCTTCCACCAAGAAGATTCGCTCCGCCCCTCTTGAGTTTTATTGGACTGCTTCCTGTAAGAATGAATTTTACCCCCACGGTTTCAATTAGATTATGAACTTCATCAAGCAGGAGCGGTAGTTTCTGAATCTCATCTATAATTACAGGCTCAAAGGGCTTAGGAGGATTGCTTAAAACCTGCTCTCTGATCAGTTGAGGTCTTTGGCTAAGCATTAGAAAAACATCAGAGAGCAAAAGATTGTAGAATCTGGATTCGGGAAAATTTTCTTTCAGAAAAAAGGTTTTCCCTGTTTGTCTGGGTCCAAAGAGAAAGATGGAACGATCTTTTACTTCTTCCGTTATAGGTATGACTCGTTTATATTTCATTATTTAAAATAATAATACAATCGATTCGATTTTGCAATAGTGTTGCGATTTTAATAGCAATTTCCGCATTATAATTGCGATATTTAAGAAGCAACCCTGGTGCGGCAGCCAGACCGAAGAGGCAGACCTGCAGCGGGGATAATAACAGGCCCCGGTAGGGCAGAAAGGCAACAACCTTAAGCCAGCAGCGCCTTTGCCCCTGCAAGCTCCGTAACGGTAATCAGTTCATATTTAATAAGCCCGCTAATAAAAATTTCAACGATCTGCGGGTCAAATTGTTTACCGCTGTGTTTTAAAAGCTCGGCTATGGCGGCTTCAGTTGATAGAGCCTTGCGGTAGGGGCGGTCATTGGTCATGGCATGGTAGGCGTCAGCCACCCCGATTATGCGGGCGATCAGCGGTATAGCATTGCCCTTTAATCCTTTGGGGTAACCGGTACCGTTATAATGTTCCTGGTGGGCCAGGATTATTCTGCTTACCTCTTTATAAGAATCAAAATTTTTCAGCAGATTATAGCCTATTTCCGGATGTTTCTTCATGATCCGCCATTCTTCATTATCCAGGGGCGATTCTTTGAGCAGGATACTGTCCGGAATGCCAATCTTGCCGATGTCATGAAGCAGGAGAGAATCTTTGAGCTTATGATCTAAAGGTATGTTGAGACCCTCAGCAATAATGGAACCTAATTGAAGCACATCGCGGGAATGCCCCCCGGTCTTAAAGTCCCTTATTTCCAGTGACTGGGCAAAGCTCATGCTGAGCTCTTCCATGCGGGCGTCCAGGGCTTCGGCTTCGGCCAGGGCATGTTGGAATTTCCTCATGGTTATCAGGTTGTTTATGCGAGCGTCGAGCTCCCTGACATTGATCGGTTTGGGAAGATAATCATCAGCTCCGGTTTCCAGACCCTTTAGTTTTGATTCCAGACCCGGCTTGGCCGTTATCAGGATTATCGGTATATGCATAGTGGAAGCAGTGGATTTAACTTTATTTATTAATTCATAACCATCCATTTTCGGCATCATAATATCAGAGACAATAATATCGGGTAGATCCTTCTCTGTCTGCTGCCAGCCGTCAAGGCCGTCAACTGCGGTAGTTACACTATGACCGAAGCGGTCCAGCATCTTCCTTACATAGCTGCGCAGATCGGGGTTATCCTCAACCAGGAGAATACGATCAGTTTTCTCTACCTGCCGGGTTTCTTCGGTTTCTTTATCTTTCTTCTGGTTTATAGCTTCATGGCGGTCGATCAAAGCCAGGTCGTCGAGTGTGACTTTAGCATGGTCTTCATGGCGCCTGATCTCCTCGCGCTGATCATTGCCATGGAAAAAGGTCCCCTCTTTGCGCCTGGTCCGGTCCCTTCTCTCTCTGAAGGCATTAGGCTCAAGATCCTCCAGGTTAACGGGAAGCTGTACCTGAAAAAGGGTTCCTTTACCCTGCTGACTGGAAACTGATATGGTGCCCCGAAGCAGATCCACAGCTTCCTTTACAATGGTTAGTCCCAGTCCGGTTCCTTCATAGCGCCTGGTTGTTGAGCTGTCCACCTGCTGGAAGCGTTTAAAGATGTGCTCCAGGTGATCTACCGGTATACCGATGCCCGTATCTTTCACCTGCAAAAGCAGAGAGCCGTTATTTTTAGCCACCTCTATGCGGATTGATCCGTGGTGGGTAAATTTAATTGCATTACGCAGCAGGTTGGTCAGGATCCTCTCCACTTTGTCAAAATCCAGAAAGACCTGCGGTATTTCATGCTGTTGTTCATAGATCAGCTCTATACCCTTTCGTTTGGTTACTTCCTGGAATATGGCAATAGTATCCTGAACGGTTTCGGCCAGATCGACCTTTTCCAGGCGCAGTTGCATTTTACCGGCGTCAAATTTGGAAAAATCGAGCATCTGGTTGATCATATCCAGCAGGCGCAGGGAATTGCGGTAAACCTGACCCACCATATCCTGCTGATCAAGGGTCAATTTCCCGGCATCACCGCTGTACATGCTCTGGACCGGTGCAATTATGGAAGTCAGCGGTGTGCGCACCTCATGGCTTACATTGGCAAAGAAGCGTGTTTTCAGCTCATCGAGTTGCTTCAGTTCGGCATTTGCTTTTTCTAAGTTGAAGCGGGCGCTGAATTCTTTGAAGCGCATCTGTGTTGCCAGGTGAGAGCTAAGAACCACAACCAGCATGGTGGCGATCAGGAAGAAGTTATTATTCAGGAAAACAGAAAGGTTCTCTATGTTCTGGCGGACTAAAATGGGGACCAGATAGGCAGCGTATGCAATAATGCAGACTATTGCTGTTCTTTTTAAATCCAGCGGGGCTATGAAAAGAAAGGCGATAATAACCAGGTTTATACCGGCATAATAGGGACTTGAATAACCGCCCGTTATATGAACCATAATTACAATTGCCAGAGAGCAGATAAGGTATTCCAGCATGGTTAATTCCCTGGCATATTTAGCGGCTATCCGGTTCTTTGCCAGGAGATAATTAACCAGGCTTGCCGCTACAACTGTAATCCTGATAACCAGGAATTGAAAGAAGAGTTCGGGGTAAACAAAATAATCCAGTATAATAAAAAGCGGAAAGAATATACTTGCCGCAAGGGAGGCCAGCTTTACGCCGGTAATCGCTTTTTCAAGGGTTTCCTTTTTAAATTGTATTAATAGCAGGTCTTCCGGTTGCTCTCTGCCGTTCACTATTTTACCAACTTCTCATAGATTTTCTTAAAGTAAGAAGCGCGTTTTCTGTAGATCTGCTCATTGTAGATGGATGTATATATCCTGGTCAGGGCTCTATCCAGCTCATCCGGTGTGAAATTTTTATGGTTTATCACCACATTCCAGCCTGTATACCACTGCCAGTCGCTATTGATGATCCTCTTCTCTCTCTCAAAACGCTCTCTCAACCTGCTTCCCGGGAAGGGCGTTAACAGGGTTATCTGCGCACCTAAAAGGCGGTTTTCATTGATGAAGCTTATTGTCCGCTCTACAGTCTGATCGTCGTCCTGATCAAGACCCAGAATAAAGGAGCCGTAGATGCCGATGCCATTTTCCTGGATCCTTTGTATATACTCCGGGTATCTGGAAAACATCCGCTCTTTCCAATGGTTCTTATTTACGCTTTTCAAACTGTTCCTGGATACACTCTCAAAGCCGATATATATTATGCGGCAGCCGCTTTCATAGAGGGATCTGAGAAAAGGCCGATCCTCAGCTACTGAAATGTCGCTTTGCGCATACCAGGTGAAATTCATTTTCTTGAATTCTGAGACGAGCTTGGTGGAAAATTTACGGTTTACAAACATGTTGTCATCGGCAAAGGCTATATGGGCGAATTTCCAGTATTTTTTGACCTCTCTTATCTCACTGATTACCTGTTCCTCCTCCTTATGTCTATATTTTCGGCCATAGATCCTGGATGCCGCACAGAATTCACAATCATGGGGGCAGCCGCGGGTTGTTTGTACCCAGATAACCGGATATTTATATTTGGCTACCAGGTCATAACGGGGAAGGGGTATCTTATCCATCTCCACTGGAGGATAATCGCTTTGACTGTAGAGTTTTTGCGGTTGTCCGCGGCAGAAATCTCGAATGAATACCGGCCAGGTGTTCTCTGCTTCGCCGGTAAAGACGGTGTCAACATGTTCAGCCGCCTCTTCAACCATTACCGTGGCATGGATGCCGCCCATAACCACGTACCTGCCCCTTTTTTTGAACTCCGCGGCAATCTCATAAGCCCGGCTTGCCTGCTGGGTCATGGTAGTAAGGGCTACAATATCGGCCTGTTGATCAAGGTCTATTCTTTCCAGGTTTTCATCGATAATAGTGATACTATGTTCGCCGGGGGTAAGGCCGGCAATAGTCTGCAGCCCGGCACCGGTTGCATTCCAAAAATGCAGTACTGTTTTCATTTCCCTGGATGAGCGCAGATAATCAGTAAACTTGCTGCTTTCCTGCAATAACCAACCCTTAGGTGAGATCAGCAAAATTTTGAGCGGATTAAGAGCCATGCTTCTGCTCATAAAGCTTTACTACCATATTGATAAAATCACCGATTGTTTCAATTTCAAAGAGCTTTCCCTCATCAATATGGATCTCAAGCTGCTTTTCACAGGTGGCGATTATTTCCATGGCCATCAGGCTGTCCACTCCAAGCTCATTACGTATAACAATGTTCTCTTCCAGTTCAGAAACATCGATACGGGAAATGCGGGAGATAATTTCTTTAATTTCGATTATGATTTTTTCTTTATTGAGCACCCTTTTAATCCTTTCTTATTATATTTTTTGGTATTTTATAAACAGCGATAATTCCCTTTAAAAAGTTCCTTAATTCCTTAACCTCTTTTTCAAAGTCGTTATCCCGGTTAAAAACAACCTGTGCGGAAAGTACGTTATCCCTATAGCTGACCTCAACATCAGCTGTCCGGTTGTACATGAGCATGGCTTTTCTTACCTCATTAAGATCCACGATGTTGCCGTTTATTTTTCTGGTGTTTTTTTTCTCCTTAATGAAGACCAGGTGACCATTCTGAAGGCGGCCGATGTCGCCGGTTTTAAACCAGCTGTCAGTATAGGCATGGGCAGTCTCCTGCGGTCGTCTATAATAGGCTCTGGCCATGTGGGGCGTGCTTAATAGTATCTCTCCGGCCCCGGTACGGTCGGGTGAAGCAATCCTGCAGCAGACATCGCTGCACAGGGGGCCGATTGTTCCCGATCTGGCGCTGCCGCGAATATTCCTGCTCACCGGGGTGAACTCAGTCAAGCCATAGCCATGCAGCAGATCAATATCGAAGGCACCTACTATTTTTTCATAACTGCTTGCAGAGAGGCAACTTCCTCCGCACACAAAAGCCTTAAGTGAGTCTATGGCTGGCTCCTTATGGCGGAATTTCAATAATAATTCATAGATTTCAGGTACTGAGGTGATATAATCAATGTGATAGTTACGGACGTAATCAAAGAGCAGCCGGGGATGTGCAGTTCTGGCTATTACTGAGGTCATACCGAAAAGGAGGGGAACCAGTAAACAGCCGATGAGGGTAAAAATGTGGGGCATGGGTAGTATAACCAGCATACTTTCACCGGTACTACCTTTGAGGCCGGCCTGCAGAACCCGGGCGCCCATTAAATATTGGGTGTGGGGAATCATAGCGCCCAGGGGAAAGCCATAGCCGCGGTAGGTGTAGTTGATAGAGGCGATTTTTTCAGGGATATCTGCCAGGGAAGGTGGGCCAGCCGGCGATTGCCGCAGAATTAACTGTCCGTCGGACCTGGCAATAACCAATCTTCCGGGCAGGTAGGGTTCTAAAAGTGCCAGATGGGATTGCTCAGCTATTATCGCTTGAGGTTCGGCATTGGCAAATATCTCGTCAAGCTCAATTTTTCGGTAATCCATTTTGAGGGCTATAGGAATCGCCCCAAGGTTGATCAAAGATAAGAAAATTGAGACGAAGTCAATGGAGTTTTCCAGGAAAATGGTTACCAGGTATCTTTGCCTAATGCCCAGATCTCTAAGAAGCCTGGTGGTCTCTTCAATCCGGGCCCGGAACTCTTCGCCGTCAAAATAAATCGGCGCTTTATTTGGAGTAAGCTCAATGAATACCGGCTGGCTGCCCCAACCGGCTAAGGCTTTGAGTACTTCTTCAGCTATTGTCATGCTCCTCCTTCCGGCCAGGGGCGGGGAAATCAACCTGAAGCCTCTTTTTTTATACCGGTAACAATTACCGCCTGGGGCGGATTGCCCAGAGAGTGGTTTACCATTATATCTGTAAATCCCGCTCCTGCAAATAAGAGAATCAATTCCTCTTCGCTGTAAAATTTGAAGTAGCCCTCTTCTTCAAGCTCAAAGAGCGCGGCTGCCTCATTGAGCATGAGCCTGGCGCCGGTTAAATTCAAATCGAGGCTCTGAATATCCGTGTCCTGCAACTCGAGATTCCTGATCCTTTTTATATAGTCGGTAAAAATAATGGAGATATCACTGTCCGGTTTCATTGATGACACCAGAAGGGCGCCGCCGGGCCGCAGGATGCGGAAGAATTCATTCATCAGATAGTCTGCATTGAAGATGTAGGAAATAAAAAGACTGGCTGCTATTTTATTAAAAAGTTGATCCGGGAAATCGAGGTTAACCTTTAATCCGTGATTGCCGAAGTTCAAAGTTTTAAAGCAAAGATTGCCTGTGCGCAGGTGTGAATATTGCCGGGTATCCAGGGTTGTTACTGATGTTTTTCCGAGCATCTTCAAAGCCGGGGTTTTGAGATCGCTGTAAGTCAGCTCTCTCTTTAGGAAGCGGACGGCACGGTTAAAATCAATGACTGTGCCGTACTCCTCTGCGGTAAGCATCTTTTTCAGCTGCTCAAGTTCCGGTTCAGCCGGTAGATCTCCGCGCAGCAGAGCGAGCAATTTTTTTGATCTCTTATTGATCAGCTCATCCAAAGTTCTGTTTTTCAATCCCTCCACCCGGCCTCTTAAGAATTCCAGATCAAGAGAGGTGTCAGCAAGGAACTCCTTGACAGGGATCAGGCGGTTGGGTTCAAGATTCATCTCAATATATTCCGGCTTATAATCTCTAAGGAAGTTATGACTATTACATAACTTTTCATACTTCTCTTTAGTTTTTTCCAGGGCTTCCGGTATCAGGTCAACAGCAGTTATGTTAAGGCTTTTAACCGGACTGCGCTGCCGGACAAGATTATGGAGCATATTATCAATTAGCAGTCCTGTGCCGCAGCCCATATCAGCAATATGGTCATAATCAACGGGATTTAATAAGTTTACCTCCACTGACAAGAAATCCCGGAAATCCTTGATGTTCCTGTAGAAATCATAACCATAGACGTTGTTGCCGCTGCCGATGAGGTATTCTTTCCAGTATTGCTCAACTTTAAAATCCTGCACATGGAGGATCCTTTCCCGTTCATAGGTGATCAACCGCAGCATCTCCTCTTTATCCGGATCAACTACCTTAACTTCCCGATTGTTGAGATTCCGGTAGACAGCAGAGGTGATAACCTGAAATGTTTTTACCGCGTCATCGCTGGAGCGCAGATTATGCCCGGTTGGCACCTCGATAATATGCCGTTCTCCATCGGTTTTTATGGACATGATATCCCTTATTTCATTAATATCGAGCCATTTATCATAGGCCCCATATATCCAGAGAACAGGGATTGAGATGTTTGACATGTCGAGCCGGGCATCGGTAATGAAGGCGTATTTCTTGGCTATCAGGTCTGCCGCCAGATTGTCCATATCCACAAGGTGGCCAAGCATGCCATTTATGCCATTGGGAATGTTCATTTTATAATTGCCGATGATATCCATTCCCCCCAAAATGTTGCTTAAAGCCCCCTGGGCAGAGGTCAGGCCCATTACGCTTATCCAGAAATCAACCCGCTGCTCATGCCGGCGGGCGAGAAGCCTCCTGGCATCCAGAGCCGACATGCTGAAGGTGATTAATATAACTTTTGCAGGCTTAAAATGGGGATTGTCATACACATAGTCCAGGGTGGTTTCAAGGTCGTTTAGTCCCTGGCTTATGCGGTAGTGGAGCATTTCATAGCCCCTTTTGGCCCGTCCTTCCTGGTTATAGCTCTCACCTGGGCGGTTTATGCCGTCATACCTGATGGTAATGATATCCTGGTTAAGGTTATGAAAATTGGCTAATAGTGTAGAGACCAGGGGTGACAGGGTTTCCTTTTTCTTGCCGAATGCCGGGGGCAGAATGATTACCGGCGCGGTTTTGCAGTTGCCGGTAGTATTGATCAGGGCGGCTATTTTCTGACCCCTTTTGTTGGTAAAGCTTATGGCCCTGGAGATTATCTTTATGCCGGTTTGAAGGGGAATATTCCGTTCATAAAGCTTCCGGTCGTTCCATTCCCGGCTGCCGAACTTCTTGAATTTATAGGGAAAGCGTTTTATGCCGGCTTCAATGCCAATGCGGATAACCATGGCGCCGTCTGTACCCATAGCCTCGGTGAGATGGCGCACTTCACCGTGGTCAGACAGCTCCAGGACTTCATCAAGTTCATATTGGACCTGCTGGCCCAATCTCAATGAGTGCTCAACTGCCGAGGTATGCGGCACCTCACAGAGGAATCCCCGCCGGCTGATATCTACAAGTTTTGCCTGCAAATAATTGGCGTTGGGGGTGCCCTGGTTGAAACATAGCCTGATTTCATCTCCCAGTAACTTCCGCTGGTAGGATCGCTTTTCCGACCGGTAGAGCAGGGGGGGGATAGCAAAGACTAATTTCTGATCGGTTAATTTCAGGAGCTCACTTTTAAAATAGTAGCAGCCGCCGTTAAGATAGAAAGAAAAATATATCAGCTCTGAGTCCTTGAAGAGTGAGCCCTCTATTTCTATGTTGGCATCGGTGACAAATTTGCCCTGCCGGGTATGGCAGGCAGTCAGGCGCAGTTCAAATATCTTCAGGCTGTTTTCAAAGAGTATGTTCAGTAATGAACTTTCCCTGCTGAGCAGTTCAAAGATGGCGTTGATCTGGCTTGGTGAGGATATTTTATATTCTTCTTCAGTCAGGGCTGAAGCAAGATTAAGGTACAGGTTTTTCAGGGCCATACTTGAGGCCTGGGTTACTATAAAATTACGTATTCTGGTTCGGTCAGTTTCTTTTATGGCAGTAAAGGATATTCCGGCGCTTGAGGTGGAGCGGAAAGTGTTCTCAACCAGGTAACGCACCTTGCCGCCTATGATAATGGAGCGCTGGTCACCGGGCAGGAAAAGCTCAAATTCCAGGGCTTCACACGTTTTCACTCGACCGGCTATGGTTATAAGGAGTCCCTCGGTGGATATATTGTCTATGGATATAACCTTGAGACCCTCGCGGTTAACGGTAGCCCCGGCCAGGGCGCATATAGCTCTTGGCAGCCGGCGCATGTCCTCTAATTCAGATTCTTTAAGAGGCTTAGCGCTTCTGATCTCCCTGATGAAATTTTCAATCAGGAGTAATTGAGCTTCAGCCTGATAATTGAATTCAACTCCCAGCACCTGTTCCCGGGCGCCATTGTCCCCTTTCGTATGGACCAGCCGGCAGGGGATATCTATAGACTCTGATGAATGGGGAAGGGTAAAGGTAATACTGCGCACTTCCTGATAAGATTCCGGCATGTTGACCACGACCTGCATGCCGCTCCTGCTGATGTTGAGTGATTTACCGGAAAAAGCATTCTCTTCGGTGATGAATTTGACCCTCTCTGAATGTGCTACCCTAATGTGTTTTCTCTTGTCGGTCATTACTTTTTAGCGCCTGTGACTTTCTATTTAACTGACATCAGCAGATTAAATATCGACCTGAGCCGGTATAAAATTGAGCAAGTAAAGTGGTTATGGAGCTGATAGGACCGGCTTTCTTTAAAAGGTGTATTTTGTCTTGAAGTAAAGGCTCTTTTCCCCCTTCTGTTCTGCAAAAGAAGTGCCGCTTCTACCTTCAATCCAGCGCAGCCCCAGGGCGATTTCAGCGCTATCCACCGGGTAAAGGGTAAATTGCGGGTTAAAGACCACAGCCCAGCTTTCTTTAAGGCGGTGGAGGTCGGCAGCCTCCAGTGCCAGTGCAACAGGGCCTATAGTAACAGCATTATTCAAAATCCGCCACTCAACCGCGGCAAGCAGATAATCATGAAGATCATCTTTATTATTCTCATTGAAAAAACCGCGGATATACTGAAGATTGATATATGCCGTTTTGCAGGGTATAGTCAATACCCAGGAGCGCCTTGAAATAGGGGGACATCTGCTCATCGGTTCTACTGCCGCCTATAGCAGTGCTGTCGGTGACCAGGGTGACCTCATGGGGCAGGAAGAGAGCCGCCTCCCCCCAGATACCCCAGCCCAGGATCTCGCCGGCCAGGTCGGCGGTGAATATGTGCAGCCGGGCATACTCGAAGGTCAGATTAATATCCAGATTAGGGGGTATACCCGTAAGCAGAGTGGCGGTTGGATGGGGCAGGTCGTCCCGCCCGAATATATAGCTCAGTGAAAGATCCCAACCCCCTGCCAGAGCAGAGAGCCTTGTGCCCAGGATGGCGTTTTTCAGAGGCTCATTTCCGGGAAGTATAAACGTGGAGGTTCCCGCTGAGCTTAGTGCGGATATCTCGCTCTCCGGCAGGCGCGCAGGCTTGAAGAATGGTATATATACACCCTCAAGAATGGCTGTGTTCCAGTAAAAAGTAAACTTTAGCGCATCTGATGCCAGGTGACGCCCGTAATCCCAGGGATTTTGCAGGTCATCGGGATTCAGGTTGTCGATTATACTTATACTTTCCGCTCTCGCCCAGGCAATACGCTGGCGCCCAAGGCGCAGGTCGAGACCCGGGAGCATGATTGCATGGAGATCCAGGTAGGCCTCGCGCAGATCGAGCTCCATAGGGGAAATATCAGCCAGTGAATTTTTTTTCATTATCCTTCCTCTCCATCGCAGTACCATGCTGGCATGTTCCATCTTCGACTGCGTGGTATTGACTACTGCTCTAAATAGCGCCTGGTAAAGGTATTTTCAGCCAGATCGATATCAAAGCGCACTTTATTAAGAATCATCCTGGTCCGGTGTTCGCTCTTCAAATCGATCATCTCTCTTTCTCCGGCCGTCAGGTAGCCCTGGATTTTTTCGATCCTGCTGCTGGTCATTCTTTTATAGAGCTTGCCCTTTTTATCGTAGTATTCGATGGTTTCGGGAAAGAAATTACTTTTCAGTACCCGAACATGCAGTTTTGAGTATTCACTCTCTTTGGGATTTAACGGAGTCAGGCTGACCAGATAATGAGCTGCCTCATCTTCAAGCAGGGTTGCTGAAAAGTGTTCACTATATATTTTGGCCTGCATATCTTCATAGCTGAAATCGGTTCCGGCAAATTTGCTATGTTTGATATGGCCGGCAATCCGCCGCACTTTCTTATAGGCCGGCAGATAGAGGTAGATTACATCGTCAGGCAGGGTAAGCACACCGATACCCCTCTGATCGGGCGGCGAGAGAAAGCGCACCAGGCGGTATTCGGCGCCCTTCTGCAGCAGGTGAATAACCCGTTCCTTCTCTTTTCCTTTTTTATCGATAAGGAGCAGGGTGGTTTCCGATTCCTGGCTTAATGGGGCATTCATTACCTGATCAACCCTGCTCATAACTTCAGCTCCGGTGAGCGTTGTTTGGCTCCACAGGGGCAGGGGGCCTCTTAAAACGAGGGCCACACTTAATATAAGGATCTGGTATTTCATCTTTTTAACTCCTTTTCAATTTTTCTGTTTTTTATTGCCGGGCTTTGATCCTTTATTGGGCTGAAGCGGCTTCAGGAGAAGAGCGGCGGGCAGCAGGGTCAAAGCTGCTGTACCCGAACTTATCATAGTAACTACAATCAACAGGCCAAAGCGCTGCAGGGGAATGAAATTGCCGAAGAGCAGGATAATGAAGCCCAAAGAGACTGTTGCCACATTAGTTGCAATGGCCCTGCCCGTTGTTGACAGGGTTACGGCCAGGGCTTCTTCCGCATTCCCGCTTATGGCCATCTCTTCACGGTAGCGGTTGATAAAATGGATGGAATAGTCAATACCTATACCTATAGAGATTGAGCCGATAAGCACGGTAGCCACATCTAAAGGGATGGTGGTCAAGCCCATAAAACCAAAGAGCATTGTCAGGGTAAAAACAATAGGGATAAGACCGATCAATGCTCCATGCAGGGAACCGAGGAGAAAAATATTGACCAGGAATATCAGTGCTATGGCAATCAGCAGGCTCTGCCTCTGGCTCTGCTTGATTGCTGAATCTACCCGGTGATAAACAGAAGCGGAGCCGCATAACTGAAATTCGATTTCAGCTGATCTATTTTCCGCCAGATAAGACTCAATTGAATGTACTATATAAGCGATATCCCGGGAATTCTGGTTTCCCAGGGTGGCTCTGATTACAGCTTCGCTTTTATCCTGGTTAACGAGTTGTTCAATGGCCTCTTCACCCTCCAGCAGAAACCAGAGGTTGCCAATTTTCTCGCGGCTGTCCGGGATTTCCTTTGAATGGTCAATAACCCAGTTCATTTGCTCAATTATTTCTACTATTGAATAAACATTATGGATGTGTTCATGGCCTTTTAAGAAGTTTTCCATATTCTTGACTTCTCTGATTACTCCGGGTTCCTGCATGTCGCCGGCAGCCAGAATTTGTATGGTGGTTGAGCCGCCGAATTTATCTTTCATAAGATCCTCAGCCATCCGGATATCCGTATTGCTTTTAAAGTAGGAAATAATATCCACTTCTCTCTCTACCCTGGAGATGTAAAAAAAACTGACCAATACCAGCAGGAGCCCGCAAGCCAGGATTAGAATGCTGTGGCGTGATACTGCCTGGGCAAGCTGTTTCAGCATTTCTTTTTTCCGGGCAGGCGGTTTTTTAAGAGGCGGCAGATAGGAGAGTACTGCCGGTGTGAAGAAAAGCGAGAGAAGCAGGGTAAAGAAAATGCCGAGAGTGGAAAAAACACCGAAATCCCGGATCATGTGGAAATAAGAGCTGAAGACAAAGGCAATGAAACCGGCCATGGTGGTTATTGCCGCTAAAATAACCGGAAGCGCTACATTGCTCAGCGCTGTAGAGGGCTTTTCATTCTTTTCATTGAACTTGCTTAGAACGTGGATGCTGTAGGCGCTTCCCACTGCTAAAAGAACCACGGGAATAATATTGGATATAACGGAGAAAGCGACCTTTAAGATGCTCATTAAGCTCAAGGTCCAGATTATAGCGATAGCGGCGGTGGAAAGCGGTAGAAACATACCGCGGGCGGAGCGGAAGCTTATTAAAAGCGCAAGGATAATTAACAGGGCGGAAAGCGGCACCAGCACGGTTATATCTCTTAAAACCAGGTTGCTGATCTCACTCATCTGAAAGGGAAGACCGGCAAAATATACCTTACCGGAGAACTCTACGCTATCTACTCTTCTGCGGATTTCAGCGGCGATAATTGCTTTATCCGCCGATTCCTGTAAGCGGCAGATTATTATAGTGGCCTTGCCATCGTGAGAGAGCAGGCGTCCGCGAAACATATCCTTTGAGAGCAGATAACTCTTAAGCGACAGGAGCTCTTCTTCACTTTCAGGCAGGCTATCCTGATCAATTAATCTGCCGATCATTATCCAGCCCTCTTCCTCCTTTATATCGAGAACATTGGTCAGACTGGTTACAAACTGAATTCCCGGGATGAGTTGAAATTCGGAGGTTAAATTATGGATATATCGAATAATCTCCGGCTTCATTACCTCTTCAGCTTCAATAGCAATAATTGCCAGCTGGCTGCCGCCGTATTCTTCGCTAAGGTAATCATTCAGCCTGGTAAGGGGGTCATCCTTGGGCAGGTAACTCAGGATGTCGGAGTTTATCTGAAGATCTTTTAAGAAAAAAGCTGAAACTATGGTAATCAGGATGGTGAGAATGATAATAACCTTTCGCCGGCGGATAATAAATTCAGCAATACCGGTTATGGCTCTCATTACAGTTTGATGCCCAGGGAGTACTCGGTTGTCTGTTTTATAAAATTGAGCACGTCCGCCGTTTTAATGGTAATAGAGGTTGATTTGGCGATTTTTACCGTATTCAGAATACCGAGGAAATAGACCGCCAGTGCGGTTTGCAGGTTTTTCCTCGATAAATCAATCGGAGATTTGCCACTGACGGAAATAGATTTTATCAGAGAAAAAAGCAGTTCAGTGATTTTTTCTATTTTCTCCTCTATGCGGGTGTAAACGATAGCCTCTGAGAGCAGGATGTTGATAAAATCCAGGTCCTCGAGCAATTCGGGAATGAACATTTCGATCAGGATCTTTAATTTTTCCTGGCCGGGAGATGGGCTGGTCATGGCCTCTTCCAGCCTGGCATAAAAATCTTCCCAGCCCTCCTGAACAATAACCCTGATTATATCATCCTTACTTTTAAAGTAGGTATAGATAGTTCCTACCGGGAGTCCGGTATCGCGAACAATATCCGCAATTGGTGTGTTGTAAAAACCCTGGTGGGAAAATAGCATTTTGGCGGTCTCCATTATGGCAAGGCGTTTGCCTTCATCTCTTTTTCTGGCCATGGCTGCTCCTTTAAATTAAAAAACGAACGATCATTCTTTTAATATAGAACATCCGGATGAAGTTTTCAAGGAATTATTGAAATTAAATTCTATTAACTATTCTCCCGATATTAAATGTAGGGAGAAATGGCATGGACTGGATGAGTGAATTACTGGATAGAGAGAAACATCTCAAGCAGGAGATTGCTGTGCGTAAAAATTCCGCCGGTAATCATAAAATAGGCCTGGCCAAACGGGCGCTCTTCTATAAGCAGGTGCAGATTCAGATTGATGAGATCCAGTCCCTGCTCGACGATTATCTGTGCGGGCGCAATGAGAATGAATGCTCAATAATGAGCTACAAAGCGCGTCTGGGTTTACCGGTTTTCAGCCACCTGCATAGTATCTATTCTGCTTCCAGAGTTTCCAGATCAAATTAATTTCATCCTTTTAAAAAGGCAAATAGAACTATTTCACTGGCCAGGATCCAATTCTAAATGTAGAATATCAAGGGGGCAAAGTATTGGGATTATTACTGGAAAGATTAAAAGAGAAGAAACTACTGGTAGGTGACGGCGCCTGGGGTACCATGCTGCAGAAGAGCGGTTTAAAGGTAGGGGAATGCCCTGAAGAATGGAATGTCACTCATGGCCGGGAAGTCAGGAATATAGCTTTTCTATATGCCCGTGCCGGGGCCGATATGGTGCTGACCAATACCTTCGGCGGCTCTTTCTTCAAGCTCAAGAAGTACTCACTGGAAGCAAGGACCAGGGAGCTTAATGAGGCAGGTGCGCGCCTCTCTATAGAGGGCGCTGCGGCCGCTGCTGCTGCCGCCTCCTCTTCCGGCGAAGGCGCTTCCGCAGAAGGAACCTCCGGTTTCCTTGTGGCCGCCTCGGTGGGACCCACAGGGGAGTTTCTGGCGCCCCTGGGCGTGGTGACTGAAGAGGAAATGGAGGCGGTTTTCAGCGAGCAGATCTCGGCCCTGCTTGAGGGAGGGGTTCGGATTATTGTAATTGAAACCATGACCGCAATCGAAGAGGCTCTCTGTGCGGTGAGGGCGGCGAAAAAACTGGACAGCTCGATTGATGTGGCGGCAACCATGACCTTTGATCCGGTGCCCGGCGGTTTCAAGACCATGATGGGTGTGGATTGTGCCAGGGCGGTAAGGGAATTGACAGCTGCAGGGGTTGATCTGTTAGGTTCCAACTGCGGTAACGGCATTGATCAGATGATCCCCATAACCAGGGAAATCCGCCGCTATACCGAACTGCCCATATTGATACAGTCCAATGCGGGCAATCCGGAATTAATCAACGGCCAGACTGTTTTCCGGCAAAGTCCCGAGTATATGGCTGACAGGGTCGGGGAACTGGTAGAGGTAGGCGCTGACATAGTGGGCGGCTGCTGCGGCACTACCCCGGATCATATTGCCGCAATTAGAAAAGCGGTCGATTCCCTTTAGGTAATCAGCCTACTCTATCCATATCTCAATTTTCTGATTTGAGTGTTCATCGTCCACTTCGAGTATTTTGCCGTCCGCCTGGTCGCTTAAGTCGCTGAAAAGGGAGTCAAGGTCGATGCCCTGATCCTTGAGCCTGCTCTTCTCGGCGTGGGGTATGAAGGACTGGGCAAAGCGGGCTACACCAAAGGGCAGAGTTAAATTGACCCTGGTATTTCCGCTCTCTTTGTCCGTTACCTTGATCTTGATGGATTTGCCCCGGCTTTTTATCGCTGCCTGAGCATATTCATCGCCGCTTGTTTCTAAAGCCTCGATTAACTTAGCGCCCTCCTCGGCGGTAATCTGACCTTCCTGGATCATTTGCAATATTTTGAGTTTTTCTTCACTGAGCATCTATTCCTCCCCCTCTTTGCTTTCTTCTGTAACAGCTTCTGAAGTATCGCTTTTCAGCAGTTCCGCGGCCCGGGTGGCATCTATCTGGCCCTTCTCCAGGCGCTCAATAATTTCCATTCTCCTTTTCGCATCAGGGGTGCGTTTAACCTGGTAGCCCATGTTGCGGATAATGGAATCGAGCATACCCCTGACAGTGGGATAGGAAATACCAAGGGCTTTTTCCACCTCCTTGATATTTCCCCTGACCTTTACAAATAGTTCCACAAATTCCAGCTCTTTTCCGGACAGGTAGAAAATAGGTGATGCATTCGGCTCGAAATTTCCCTCAATACGGGTCTGACAACCGGGACACTGAAGAGCTCGAACCCTCAGATTCTTGCCGCATACCGGACATTCATGCAGTAATTTCTTTTCCATTTGCAACCTCTCTTTACTATAATATATAGTAATATATTAAATAAATCAATAATTAAATTAATATTATTTAAAATAATAGAGTTAATTATAATAATTTAGATTTTTAGCTAGTCATTGTGCAGGACCGTTATACGGTCAATAATCAGCGGTTTGTCAGCATCTGTAAGGCAGGTAAGTTTAAGATTGAGATCAGCAGCAGCTCCGGTAGAGGGTAAAATCAATTCCCTGCTATGTATACCGGCTGCAATTACTACCTTCATGGTCTCTTCTTCTTGAGGGGATAAGGTTATGGTTAAAGCTCTCTCTGTTTTAAGGGCAGGCAACTTTTTCACTGTTCCATTTGGCAGTGATATAAGACCGTCGCTCGCGATGGTTATAAAGGGAACTTCACTCTTTTCCCGGAGAAGAGTGATCCGGCTATCCGGCGTCAGCGCAGGCTCAAAAATCAGCTCAATATGTAGGCTGCGTTCTTCCATGGCCAGTGGGGGAAGCTGAAGAGAAGCGGCTCCGCTTAAAACCAGGAAACCGCCCGCAGTTTTTACCTGGCCCTCTGAAGAGAGCTCCCCAGGCAGGAATATGCCGTCAAAACTCTGGGCATAGATCAGATTGTGGCGGTGTTTCTTCTGCATTGCCTGGCTGTATATATCGGGATTAACAGTGGCTCTTTTTTGGCTATCTTGAAAATAAACTCCCAGTTCAGTAACGACGCCGCTAAAAAGTTCAGTTCCACATATAATGGTCTCACCCTGGCCGGATATTCTTTTAGCGGCCGGCTTAAAAACAGAAGTAGTACTCTGATAGCCATCTAAGAACCACTGGATGGAAAGATAATCCTCCCGGGGAAGCACAGAGAGTGAGATAAAATGTTCCTGATTTTTATTGAAACCGGTAAAGCGGGATGGGGCAATAATTTCCTGATCAGCTATTCTAATTTTCACGGCCGGATTCCCGGAAGAATCAAAAAAGACTGCCAGGTTCAGACTGTCATCCTTTGACCGTACCTTAATGAGCTCGCCGCCGGGCTCTGCCGTCTCGGTTAATAGACCCATGGTAAGGGTGAAGGGTAAGAGAAGACCATCTTTGACAGGCAATATAAGCCGGGGAAGGCGGAAACCGTCCGCGGCCGATAAACGGTAACCCACTGTATCCTGGATAGTTACTAAAGTAGGATTCCCAATAACCTCCAGTTCAGCAGCCGGTACTGTTCCCTGCTTCTCTTTACTGCTGACACCGGAATCCTTGAGATCACCGTTAAAGTGAAAGAGGCTGAAGTAAGAATTTTCCGGCCGCAGGTCAGACTCCTGCAGGATGGTGTGAGAGAGTATATAGAGCTCGGCGTTCAAGGTAGTGCCAGACGTGAAACTATACTCTTTACCCTGGGGCGGTGCAAAGGGAAAGAGTTCTACAAGTATTGTGTATATTCCTTCCTTATTCGGGGCGGGCCAGTTTATTTTATCCAGACCCTGGGCCAGAGAGCCCTGGGCAATCAGGTTGCCGTCCCGAGACCAGCGGATGTATGGATTACTGCCATCAGGTATGGAAAGCTCGGCTTTGAGAAGGGTATCGGTTTGCGGCAGGATAATCGGCGGGTAAGAGGTTATGCCGAGAATCCGGTAGCTGCCCTCTACATAGAAAAAATTGACCGTTCTTTCAGAAGAGTTTCCTGCTTCTGAGGCGGTTGTAAATTTGAGCAGGTAATATCCTGTTTCCAGTTCGGGAAGTAAAAGCTCGAGTTCCTCATTCAATAGCGGCGCTTCCAGAGAGGTATCCCAGATAACCTCTCCTGAATGAAGGCAAAGAGTTATCATCAGGGTGATATCCTGCTCCTCTTTTAGTGCCGAATGTATTACAAAGGAAACAGTATCATTTTTGTTGAGGACTCCGCCTTCTGCCAGTGATCTGATTTCTACCTGGGTTGTCTCCTCATAGGGTTGGGTGAACACGGCCAGTTTACCGCATGAAGATAGAAGCACAATGAGGGATAATAGATATATTGTAATTCTTGAGAATCGGGCCATATATACCTAGATAATAGCACATTGTTTCAGAAAAGCAAGGGTTGGGTGTTGAATTTTGAGCAAGGCGGCAGCGGCTCCGAGGGTTAATAGAGGATCTCTAAATATCCATTTTAATTCAAAATACTGTTTGAAATCAGCATCTAAAACCTTGACTTTCTTCATTTATATTACCTATAGTGGTTAAGAAGTCAAAGATTGTGAACAGAGTAATTTTACCTTAAATAGTCTGAACAACCATTATCAAGGAGGTTTTGCTGTGAGCAACCCGGAGGAATTTAGAGTAATGGAGAAGGGCTTTAATTTAAGCCAGGCTGCAGCCGAGGCTGATCGCTGTCTTCTCTGTTTTGATGCACCCTGCTCCAAGGGTTGTCCCGCCGATACTGACCCGGGCACCTTTATCCGTAAGCTTAGATTAAAAAACATTACCGGCGCTATCCGGACTATTAAAAAAAATAATATTTTAGGCGGCGCCTGCGCTGTTCTCTGTCCAACTGCCAGGCTTTGCGAAAAGGAGTGCAGCGCCACCGGCATCGGCCGGGTAATTGAGATTGGCAAGATCCAGCGCGCCTTGATTGAACATTCCTGGGAGAGGGGAATCAAGGTATTAGAAAAAGGGAAACCGAGAGAACAGAAGGTGGCTGTTGTGGGTTCCGGCGCTGCCGGACTCAGCTGTGCAGCGGAACTGGCAAAAGAGGGTTTCCAGGTTACCGTTTTTGAAGCGCGCCCTGAAATTGGCGGAGTTATCCGCTACGGCGTGCCTGCTTACCGTTTTGATAATGATTTTTTAAAGCATGAACTTGAGGATATCGAAGAGCTGGGTGTAACCTTCAAAAGGAATTCACCTGTGGAAGGCAAAGGCGGGGCTGAAAAGCTTCTATTGGAAGGATTCAATGCCGTATTTATTTCTCCCGGCCTCTGGGGCGCTGTAGAGCTTAAAGCCGGTACGGCGGGAATAAAAGGGCTGTACAATTCCGTGGGTTTTCTGGCCGCTTTCAGGGAGGAACGCTTTGCTGAGTTGGGGAGCGCTCTGACCGGCAAAAGAGTAGCGGTAATCGGCGGCGGTTCAGTTGCCATGGACTGCGCCGAATCGGCTCAAAAACTTGGGGCCGCCGATGTATACCTGGTTTACCGCCGTTCCTTTTCCCAGATGCCCGCTGAAGAAGATGAGCGAATCGATGTTCTGGTGTCGGGAGTGCACTTTCTCCTTTTAAACCAGCCGGTGGACTTTGTAACTGATAGCCGGAAAACTCTTACAGGACTCAAATTGGTGAGAACCCGTCTTGGCGATAAAGATGAATCAGGGAGAAGACGCCCCGTAGAGATTCCCGGTTCAGAGTGGCTGCTCGATATCGATGTGGTAGTGGAAGCGATCGGCAACAAGGCTGTTAATGATTCACCGGAGTGGTATCCGCAGGTAAAGGTTGATGGCAGGAAGCTTATTGAGGTAAATCCGGAAACCGGAGAGACTTCAGTGAAGGGTATTTTCGCCGGCGGCGACATTGTTCGCGGTCCGGCCCTGGTTGTGGAAGCAGTTCAAGATGGTAAGAAAGCGGCTGCGGCTATCCGGGAATATCTGTCAGGAAGAGAAGAGTGAGTAATAGGAGGAATTATTATGTCTATAAATAATGTTGATCTTTCAATAGATTTTTGCGGGATCAGGTTCAAGAACCCCTTCCTGCTCTCATCCTCACCGGTATCCAACACCGCCGAAATGGTAGCGCGCGCCTTTGACGCCGGTTGGGGCGGTGTAGTCTACAAGACACTGGGTACAGACCGCATAAAGATTATTCATCCTTCACCGCGCATGAATGGCTATAACTACGGCAGCAAGCAGCTTGTCGGGCTGCAGAATGTCGAACAGATTACCGACCGTACCTTAAAGGATAATCTTTTAGATATTCTCTATCTGAAGAAGCATTATCCCGATCATATTGTTATTTCCAGCATTATGGGTTTTTCCGATGACGAGTGGGTCTACCTGGCCAGGGCTTCAGAGGATAACGGGGCTGATATGCTTGAGCTGAACTTTTCCTGCCCCCACATGACGGTGGAAGGTTCCGGGGCCAAGGTAGGGCGGGTATTCCATTTGATTGAAAAATTCACAGCGTCGATAAGAAAAGCAGTCTCTATTCCGATTATTGCCAAGATGACCCCCAACATTACCGACATGACTGAACCTGCCCTCTATGCTAAAAAGGGCGGCGCCGATGCTATTTCCGCTGTCAACAGTGTGGCCGGACTTTCAGAGATCGGCCTGGATGACTGGACACCAAAGCCGAATGTCTTTGGAATCGGCGCCAGGAGCGGTTATACCGGTCCGGCCATCAAGCCTATTGGTTTAAGATTTATCTCTGAAATGGCCCAGTGTGAAGAACTGGACCTGCCCCTGTCCGGAATCGGCGGTATTGAAACCTGGATAGATGCCCTGGAATACCTGCTGGTGGGCTCTTCCATCATCCAGGTAACTACTGGGATCGTGCACTACGGTTACCGGATTGTAGAGGATATGATCGAAGGACTCTCCGATTACATGACCGAGAAAGGAATTCCCCGGGTAGCGGATCTGGTGGGTAAAGCGCTTCCCAATCTGAAAGAGACCGATGCCTTTGACCTTGAACGCCAGGGTGTTACCCAGTATGATTTAGATAGATGCATAGGCTGCGGCCAATGCTATACCGTATGCCACGATGCTGCAGGCCAGGCGCTGGAGTGGGATGCGTCAACCCGCCGGCCCAAACTGCTCGAGGACAAGTGTTTAAGTTGCATGGTGTGCAGTTTTGTCTGCCCGATTCCCAACCTGATTACCTATAAAGAGCAGCCCAGGACCTGGAAAAGGGAGGATGTGGCCAACGTAGGTCGGGAATTGATCAGTGAATTGAAATATGAGCCTTATAAAGCCAAAGTTTAAGAAAGGAGAGAAAAAATGAGCGTATTAATCAAAGGTGGTTTGGTAGTCACCTCCACAGGCAGTTACACTGCAGATGTATATGTTGAAGGTGACAAGATAAAGCAGATCGGCACCAACCTGGAGGTTAAGGCCGATGAAGTAGTGGCTGCTGCCGGCAAATACGTACTTCCCGGAGCAATAGATCCCCACACACATCTTGCTATGCCCTTTATGGGAACCTATTCCCAGGATGACTTTGAAAGCGGCACTATCGCGGCTGCCTGCGGCGGGGTTACCTCGGTGGTTGACTTTGATCTTCAGGCTAAGGGTGAGTCCCTGCTGGAGGCTATTGAACGTAAAAAGGCCATCGCCCTCGGTAAGGCGGTAATAGATTTTTCCTTTCACCCGGCTGTAACCGATCCCCGGCCCGAGGTAATCGATGAGTTAAAAAAGGCCATAGAGGAGTATGGGACTCCAAGTTTCAAGGTTTTTATGGTCTATGATTTCCGGGTGGATGATTACACCATGATCAGGCTGTTGGAGGAAACCAATAAATATGGCGGCCTGGTTCAGGTACATGCGGAAAATGTCTACATGATCCAGCGTATGAATGAAATATTTGCAGAAGAGGGTAACTTAAGCCCCTGGTATCATGCCAAATCGCGGGCCAATATTGCTGAAGAAGAGGCAATTGAGCGTGCAGGCAAGATGGTGGAAATGACCGGTTCCCGCATCTATATTGTGCATCTTTCCTCCCTTGAAGGGCTACGCAAGGTAAAGAAATTCAGGGACCGCGGTATTGATGTCTTTGCCGAGACCTGCCCCCAGTACCTGACACTCACCGAGGAGCGCTATAAGGAACCGGACTGGAATGGGGCCAAGTATGTTATGTCTCCGCCATTAAGAAGCCAGAACAGCCTTGATGAGCTCTGGCGCGGACTGCGCGGCGGCGACCTGCAGACAGTTGCCACGGATCACTGTCCCTTCAGTTTCAAGGGCCGGAAGGATATGAATGGAAAAGATGATTACAAGGTGATTCCCAACGGCGCCCCCGGCATTGAAACCCTGTTGATGCTGCTCCATACCGAAGGCGTGGTAAGGGGGCGGATCACCAAGGAGAGAATGGTGGATGTACTCTCTACAGGCACGGCGCGCATGTTCGGGCTTGCGGAAAAGGGCGAAGTGATTGTGGGCAAGGATGCTGATATCGTGGTTTTTGACCCGGAGCAGAAATTTACCATTACCCAGTCCAGGCTGCACATGAATGTTGACTATACTCCCTGGGAGGGGTGGGAGATGACAGGCATGCCCTCGGTAGTATATTCCCGCGGCAAGAGAGTGGCTGAGTGGAGCGGCGACCGGATGAAGTTTGTCGGTGAAATCGGCAGAGGTAAGTTCGTTAAAAGGGAGCCTTTTGAGGGCTTTTAACGAAGATCTGTTATAACTATAGGCGAAAGCATTTGCTTAAAAGATAACCCTTTAAGGCTTTTCAGCCCGGACTATGATGTATTCACAGAGACCCCTGCAAAACGCCTGGAAGACCGCGTAGTCAACAAAAAAACCTGCCCGGGCCGGAATCCAACCCCTTATTTTTATTCGGGCCTTGATGGTATCTTTTCTGCGCTGTTCGTGAAAATAACCTGGAATAGTATATCTACCGCCCTCGTTGATACTGGCATTGATGAAGCCGCTCTTTTCCAATTTCTGCTTATATATCTCTGCGTTGTATACGTTAGCATTGGGGCAGGCCCAGAAATGCTGGGCCGCTCTTATCACAATTTTTTCCAAAAGGAATCTGGCCGGTCTTTTGATGGTAAAATCGGCCAGGGCTATAACCCCTTTCGGCATGAGGACCCGGAAAGCCTCTCTAAAAAAATCTTCCCTGGTGTTGAAATGCTGGGAGCCCTCTATGGCCAGCACGTGGGTGAAGCTGTTCTGCTTAAAGGGAAGCCTGGTTGCTGTACCGTGATGTATCCTGACCTTCCCTTCCATACCCGCCTGGTTGACCCGTTTCCGGGCCACCTGTGCCTGGTTCCATAAGATCTCTACGGCATCTATTTCAGCGCCGAAATGGCGGTGCAGATATACATCCTGAGCCCCCATTCCGCAAGCAACGTCCAAAAGCCTGCTTTGGTCGTTTAATCCTAATATTTCAGCCATTTTATGGACTAATGCCTCGGCCGCCTCGATATAGGTACCGGCCTTTTCCCACCAACCGAAGTTCAGGTAGCCGCCGTGGTATTCACCGAATTTTTCCGAGCCGATTCCATAGATACGCTTAACCCCATATGCATGATCAATTTTTACCCAATCCCTATCATCCATATTCATTCTTTCCATTATAAAATTTTAAACTCTAAATCAGATGCTGTCAAGGTGAACGAAGTGAACGAAGTGAACGGCGGCTTTCATGCGATCCCATTGTCATCATATAGATGGTTGGTGTCCTTTTCCCCTCTTCAGGGTTTCCCTGACCCCGAAAGCCATGAAACAGGCTGCGGCAAAACCCAATGCCCCGGGAATAAGGGGTGCCAGGCTGAGGGATGCTGCCTGGGCGATCAGGCCGATCAGCAGGGGACCGGAAGCCGTTCCCAGATCCCCGATCAGACGCCACAATCCCAGGAACTCCCCTATGGAATCATCAGGCGCCAGATCGGTGCCCAGGGTCATTACCAATCCACTTCCCAGCCCGTTTCCTAATCCGGTCAGCAGAGCTATCAGGAGCAGCGCTTTGAATTCTTGTGCAAGTGGTACGAGTAATAAGCTTAGAGAAAGCAGTGTGAGGCAGGGAATCGCCGCCCATTTACGGCCCCAGCGGTCCATGAGAGATCCCGCCGGGTAGAAGAGGATCAAATCGGCTGCAGACGAGAGTCCCAAAATGAGGCCAATGGCAGCCACATCCAATCCTATAAAACTTCCCCAAAGGGGAAATAATATCCGCCGTCCGGAGCGCAGCAGCTGGAGTACTATAACCACCGAACCGGTGGTAAGGAAATTCCGCCGATGAGCAACCAGGGTATGGGCCAGTTGTCGCAACTTTGGCTTGAGGTTCGGCGTGGCCAATTGGGGAGGAAGGGGATGCCCGGAGAACAGCACCAGGATAAAAGCAGCTGATGTGACCAGCGCCTGGGCAAAGTAGGAAAAGCGCAGACCGTATTCTCTGGCTATTAACCCGCCCGCAATAGGGCCGAGAAAGACAGCTGTACGAAAGACCCCGCCCACTAAAGAGAGGCCCCGCCCGCGCCGGTTCTGGGGAATTGCCCTGCGCAGGTAGGACATGACTGAAAGCAGCCACAGGGCATGAACACCGCCCAGGGTCATGGTCAACAAGGCCAGAAGAAGAATGCTGCGGCTGAAGCCGGTAGCCGCAGCTATCAGGATGGCGCATGCTGAAGCAGCCAGCATGGTTTTTTTCTCGCCAATGCGCGAAACCAGGCTGCCGCCCGGCAGATCGAAAAGCAGATTGCCGATACCGCGCATGGATAGTACCAGCCCGCTTAAGCTCAGGCCGGCTCCCAGTTCCCTTGCGTACAGGGGAATTACGGGCAAGATCATGCCGTAACCAAGCATAATCAGAAAGGTCGGGATATAAACCGATCCGATAAAGGAGCGCAATGGAATAGTGATTTCGCCGGCTCTATCAGCTTGGTGCGGGTTATTCCCATAGCGGTTTTCGACCGCCCTAAAAGGACTTCCTCTGGTCGCCCCGCAGGGATTCCCTCTGGTCACAATGGACTTAAAATATTTTGTCATAAGAACAAGTTTTTCAGGTATCATAGCATATATTTAACAGTAAATACTATCGCATAGGGTTGAGGGCATGCAAGCCTGGCATTTCATGAAGCTGATTTCAAGCCGGATAAATGGGTTATTTATAGCTCACTGGGATATTTTTAGCATTATTTGTAATAATCTCATAAAAAGCTTTAAATAAATTTGAAAAATTGATATGACAGCTATATTATCTAGAGTAATTAAAGTAAAACTGAAACGGAAATCAAGTGAATGTTTTCTAATTGATAAGGGGGTCACTCTATGCTATCACCTTCGAAATTTTGCGCCTTAAGCGCAAGAAATAATCAAGTCCAACGCCCGAATATTTTGAGTTGGATTTCTGCCTTAAGAACTTCGGTCACGGATGTAACCTGCGCTGGGAAAGCCTTGCGAGGCATCTTGCTGTTTCTCTGTCTGGTGCTGTTAACCTTACCGCTCTTCGGACAGGTGGTTTCCAGGAAGCAGGAGATCGCAGTATTTTCCCTGGGTTACTATAAGTCTAATATTCCGGCTGATGTACTGGGGAATATTGATGAAGAGATCAAGGGTGTATTCATCAATATAGGCCGTTTTGATGTTCTCGGCATGACCCAGCGTCTGGAAAGCGAGGATATAAATGCTTTTATTGATAGCATCAAAGCATTTAAAGAGGAAAATGTAGAAATCCCCGAAGAGGTGCAGATGGGTAAGGAATTTTTTACCGCTGCGGACCTCAATCGTCTGATCGGCTCCTTTATTGTAGTTATTCCCAGTGTAACCAGCTATTCCAGTGAGCAACTGGATAATGGCGAGTACCGGGCTGCAGTTAAAACAACCTTTACCTTCCTGAATGTGGAAAATGCAAAGGCTTTTGCTCATGCTACAGTGGAAACTGAAGCACAGGATGAGAGCCTGTCCAAGGCTATAAGAGCGGCAATAAACGGTATTCCCCTTCAGCTTACCTATGAAATAAGGAAGATAGCTGAGTTTCAGTTAAAAACCGGAATTCTGGAGGTAAGCGGCAGCGAGATCATCATGGAGCTGGGCAGGGATCTGGGTATTAAGAAGGGTGATGAGTTTGTAATTGTCACCTCCCGGGTGCTGGATTCCGGAAAGACCTTAACTCAGGAAAAAGGCCTGATAATTATCAAGGAAATAAGTGAAGAAGTTTCCATAGGGAAAATTATCTATGCTCAGGGCGGCGCCCAGGTCGGCGAGCAGCTGAATGAAGTTCCCAGGCTGGGTTTTGAAAGTGCGCCCTATGTGCATGTAACGCTGCCCTCCGAGCAGGGTGATGACTCTGTAGTATTAATCGGGCTGCGTCAGACCGTTATCAGGGGTTTCTATGACTTCCGTCCGATTTTTGGTGTGGAAGTCCCGGTAATCGCTAATATCCTCTGGGGTATTCCCTTTAATTTGTATATGGGCGGTGAATGGAATAATTACCTGGGCAGAGTGCAGATTACACCCATGGCCGCCGTGGGTATGGCAGCAGCCTACCTGTGGTATCTGCAGGATGATGGCGACCCTGTCTTTATCTTCACTCACCTGGGGGGAATGGCCCAGTTGAATATTTCCTACCTGGTTAATAAGGATATTAAGTTTGTTCTTGAGGGGGGATACCTGCACTGGTTTTCCATGGACCCGACCCGTGTGCTTTTTGATGAACCCCTGCTGTTCCACGATTACAATGGTTTCTTTGCCGGCGGCGGTATAAGTATAAAGTATTAAAGGGAGGAGTTTGAATGAAGAAGGTTTTAGTTATTGCTCTGTTAACGTTTTTGCTCATGTCCCTGATTGCTTCCTGTGTTTCCACGCCGGCGGCAACCCCGGCGGAAAAGGGAGCGGCTAAACAGGTTGAATATGAAGGTTCGGGCAAAAATTCTTCCATGCTCACGGCCATGAATCAGGCTAAAATGGATGCGGTTCGCAAGGCCGTGATCGATATGATCGGTGTGGCCAATGAACAGGCCAACCAGGGTAAGCTCGATGAAGTGCTTTACTCCACGCAGAATCCCAATGCCTATATCTTAGCCGACACTTATGAGACCACCAGGAAGGAAAAGGTCGGTGATGATTACCTCTTTGAGTGCCGGGTTGCTGTAAACCTGAAAGCTGTGGAGAGCACATTGAAGGCTCACGGTCTCTATGGTGAAGCAGTCAGCAGTACACAGGAAACGGCCCAGGCGGCCTCTGATTCTCAAAGTAAGACTGAATCCGCGGCATCCGTTATTGATGAGGTATCATCTCCCGGTGATGTGGAACTCAGTGCTGAAGAGAAGAAATTCATAGCCCGATATGTGAGCAATATGACCTACATGGTCTATTTTAATGAAGAGACAGCTGAGGATCCCTTCTCCATGAAAGCGGCACTGGGCATGGCCAATGAATACCTGCTTTCCAATGCCATGGAAACAGTTGACCTGGCGCAGGTGGAGAAATTGAAAAAGGACCAGATCATGGTCTATGAAGAGGAAACCGGAGAGTCAATATCCATACTCCAGTGGATAGCCCAGAAATTGAATGCCGATGTATATATTGAGATCGACGGCATCACTTCCGGAGAAAGCTCAGGCGGCAAGTATTACGGCCAGGCTAATATTACCCTGAAGGCTTACGAGGCCTCAACCGGGAGGCTCCTGGGTTCACAACCATGGAACAGCCCCAAAACCATCAGCACTGCGTCCGAGGAAGCGGCCCGCATTAATGCGCTGCAGACCAGCGTGTATAAGGCAATGCCCATTGTAATTTCTCAATCCAAAGCCTTTATGGCCAAGGCGCTGGGAAACGGCATTAAATATGAGGTGATTATCCAGAATACCCCCGATTCCCGCTTAATGAGCTCCTTCAGGAGAAAGCTGAAGAGAAAGGTTAAAGACATTGAAACCGTTAACCAGTCACCTGAAGAGACCAAGTATTACATCTATATTCTGGGAAGTATTGAGGATCTGGTAGATGAGATCTACGATGCAGCGGAAACAATTCCCGGGCTGGAAGGTATGGATCAGCTGTTTTTACGGGGAAAGAGTGTTACCTTTGATAGTGGCCTTTAAATTAAAAGGCATAAGATAACGAGGCGTTGCCTCTCTATGAAAGACAAAACAGAAGGAGTCTTTAAATGAAAAGATTATCAGTATTGATTGTGGCTTTAGCAGTTATTGCTTTTGTCGGTCTTACTCTGGCCGGCTGTGGCAGCAAGCCTGCTCCTGTTGAGGAGGCCCCCAAGGGTGCGATCGTGGTGGAAACAAAGGTTTATCCTCCCAAGAACATTGAACACAAGAAGTCCGCTCTGGGCGGCGAGGTTCCGAACTGGGTTTTTGAGGATCAGATGGATCTCGAGGCTTCGGACAAGTACAAAGATTACTATGTATTCAAATTTGATGAGCGGGGCGAGAGCCTTGATGGCGTTAAAGCCTGGACACGCAGTTTTGTCGCTGCCACCGAGGTTGCCAGAATGGTATCCACCCGGGTAATGAACAAGTTTGCCGGCGCTCAGGTGGGCGATAAGAATATGGTTGAAACCTATATGGAAGAGGTGGCCAAGGTTCTTTCAGAGGCTCAATACGCCGGCGCCCGCAAAGTGGATGACTTCTGGGTCTACCAGCAGCACTATAAGGATGACGGTAAACCTGACAAAAAATTATATATGTATCTTTTCCTCTATACAGTGCCCCGGGAACAGATCGATGCGGCTATTGCCCGCGCTTTAGATGAGCAGTCAGGTAAGGTTAAACCCAAGACTGAAGAGGAAAAAGTTGCCCGTGACCGGGTAAAAGAACTCTTCAGCGACGGTATGTAGCTGTCCATAAAGGAAGCTTTTTAGTATAATAAAACAAAAGAATTTCGGGGGGAGAAGTTCCCCCGGGATTCTTAAATATTTCAGGAGTATGGGATGAGAAGGTTGATTCTGCAGGTATTGATTCTGGTGGCAGGGCTTCTGCTTTTATTTACCGGCTGTGCATCAGGCCCCGCCAAAGTTGCGGTAGGTGGGAAAGAGGAAATACCTGAGTGGGTATTAAACCCGCCGGTCAGTGATGATGAATATATGTACTTCTCCGGTTCCGGGACCAGCGCCAAGGGCGATCTTGCTCAAGCTGAAGAGGCGGCACGGGGAGCGGTGATCGATGAGATCATGAGATATATGGGGGTACGTATTACTTCGGAAACAACAGCCACGGCCAAAGCATCTTTGGATTCTTATCAGACCGAAATGACCCAGACCCTGAAATCGAAGTCCGGGGGCCGGGTTACCGGCCTGGAAATACGGGATAAATGGACATCGGAGCGGAGTGACGGCCTGACCATGTATGTGCTGGCTGGTTATAACAAGGAAGAGCTGCTCAAGGAGAAGGCGCGCCTGGAAGCAGTTTTTCAGGAAATGATTGAGGCTGTTTCCGGCCCTGAAAGGAAAGGGAATACTTTTACTGCGCAGGGCAATTATTATCAGGCTGCTCTCAAATATATTGAAGCAGCGGGCGCTGCTTTCAAGTCCGAAATTGAAAATGCCGAGATAAAATTTGAAAGAAATATAAATCAGGCAAAAGAGGCTCTTCGGGCAATCAGTATAATCAAATTAACCGATAATATCGAGGTTTTCCTGGGTGAAGATTTCGCCCAAGCCCTGGCCGTTAAGGTTGTGGCAGGAAGCGGAGAAGGGGATCCCCCTCTGGCTGAAGTAGCCTTAAGAGTCAGCTATCCGGTTATAAAAAACACGGGCAGGAAATCTATAAGCTCAGTGCAGATCAAGAGCGGGGCTAACGGCATTGCGGATTTTACCCCTCCCCGGCCTGAATTTGTGGGTAAGGAAAAGATAACTATCGCTCTGGATCTGGGTGATTCTCTGGAGGCCCTGGAGACGGCGCCCAGGAACCTGATTGACCAGGTCGATGCTTTAGAAGAGATCGTTCTGAAAAAGAAGGTTATTGTCAGCTTTGAGTCTATCTCTAAGGCCGGAGCAATTGAGATGGGGATTGCCATATTTGATCTTGATGCTTCAGGCAATGCTATTGCTTTAGCCGAAACCTCTTCCGGTATCCTGGAAGAGCTGACCAGGGCGAATTTCAAAGTCCGCTCCCTGCCGGTGGCCGCAACCAGCATCAATGGCAGGACAGATGCCCAGGTAGCAGCTTTTCTGAAGAGTAATTTCGGCGGCGAATTGAAACGGGCCGTGTATGGAACTGCCAGGATATCAGATCATCAGCAGGATGGCGATTTTGTTATCATTAAAGTAACCGGGTCCATCAAGGTTGTAGAGATAGAGAGCGGTAAAATATTGTTAAGCGTGACAAAGAGCAAAAGAGCGCAGGGCACCAATACCTCAACCGCTTTATCTTCAGCCTTCAAGAAGTTGGGTGAGGATATAGCCACTAACATCCTCAACAATCTGAGATAATTATAAAATTAATCACTTAAAGGCAGTGCGTTTTTTAAACGGCTGCCTTTATTTTTGCAATTTCTAAACTTAAGAAGGGGAAAAAGCTGTATGATCGGGGAGTTTATCCGGGCTGCGGAGAGGGCTATAGAAAAAATCTACTCCTGGCCGCGAAAGAGGGTCTGCATCTATCACCATAACGATGCCGACGGACTCTGTTCCGGTGCTATACTGGCCACTGCTTTCCAGCGAAAGGGATATGGCGTAAAAAGAGCCTGCCTGGAGAAACCTTATCCGGCAATCCTGGAGACAATATACCGGCAGCAGGGAGAGATCCTCATTTTCGCCGATTTTGCCGGCAGAATTGCCCCGCTGCTATCCCGGTTGAATCAGGGCCGGAATCTGACTATAATTCTTGATCACCATGTTGCCGAAGAGGCCTCCGATAATATGGTCTATAATCTTGATCCTGATCTTTTCGGTTTAAAGGGAGATAGAGATATTTCTGCTTCAACAACCTGCTATATCTTCGCCCGCACCATGGATGAGCATAACATGAACCTGGCCCATATTGGCGCCCTGGGCGCGGTGGGGGATGGTTTTTTTGTGCAGGGCCGGTTGGTAAGTGAAAACAGGCAGGCGGCTTTGGAAGCTGCCGGCCAGGGGCGGCTGGAAATTGTTGAGTCTGTTGATGGTGAAGAATACCTGCTGGAAACGGCTCAGGGCAAGGTTTCCTGTGCAAAGCTCGGTGAATACCTCGATATTTTAGGGGGCGCCGGCTACAACAGCGGCGGCCCTGATGCAGGCATAGAGGTCTGTCTTAAGGGGCCTGACGCCGATTCGGATAGAGTGGTAGAGCGCCTGAAAAGGATAAAGGATGATGCCTTTACCCTCGAAATAGAAAAACTGAAGGGGGGCTCTTTAATGCAGTCTCCTCACATTCAGTGGTTTAACCTGGAGAGGCGCTTTTATCCCATGGGAGTTAAAATGGTGGGAGTCTTCTGTGAGACTTTAAAAGAACAGCAATTTATTGACCCGCATAAGTATATTGCCGGTTTTCAGATAATTCCTGATGAGATTCCCGGGTTTGGTCCTGTTGATATGAGCCAGGTGAAAATATCAATGAGAGTGGCTGAGTATCTTGAGCGGCAAATCAGGGAGCGCAGCGCCATGGGTCTGGATGTTCTTCTGCCCCAGGCTACAGCTGAGCTGGGCGGTTTCTCCGATGCCTGCCACTCTCTGACTGCGGCAACAACCGTGGCCATAGGCCTGGAAGAGAAGCTTATAGATGAGATGGAAAGACTGATTACCGCAGTCGGCAAATAGCTAGATTATTCTATATAAGAAGGAGAGAACATTTATGGGTAGAGGGAGTGGTTTCGGTAAGACAATTCTTATTGGCGATCAGTTTGTGCTTTATGGTGTGCCGGCTATAGTTTCGGCAATTTCCTATCAGACTGAGGCTGTGGTGGAAAGAAATGAGGGCCGGGGCTGGGTTTTGACGGATAACCGGCATGAGGTCCCGGGATATAAAAAGAGCAAAGCGGACCAGCAGGTAGAATCTATAAACCGGGTTCTGAAGGTAATGAAGGTGGATACTGATAAGAATCCAATCAGGATTACACTTGGCGGGAGTCTGCTCGCCGTCAGCGGTGTGGGCGCGAGCGCGGCAAGCTGTGTCTCTCTGGCCAGAGCGCTGAATGACGAGTTTAATCTGGGCTACAGTATTGAACAGATCAACCAGGTGGCCTGGGAAGGAGAGTTCGCCTATCATGGCACTCCGAGCGGGGTGGACAACACCGCATCCTGCTACGGGGGGTTGATCCTTTTCCAGCTGCAGGGAGACAGGAAGATAGTCGATCAGATTGCGGTAAGGGAGCCGATCAGGGTGGTGCTGGGCAACAGCGGCGTATCCGCCAATACCGCAGCATTAGACGGGCTGGTGGAGGAGTTGAATGAAAAGAATCCGGAGCTGCACGCTTCCCGGCTTAAGCATATCAGCGAACAGGTCTTTGAGGTAAAAGCCGCGCTTCTGGCCAATGACCTGGAAAAGGTGGGCGGAATTATTACCGAGAACCACAAGGTGCTTATCGACATGGGGCTCTCCCATGAAAAGCTGATTTACCTCTGTGATCTGGCCCGGAAAGAGGGAGCACTGGGCGCAAAGCTGACCGGCGGCGGCATGGGCGGATTCATGCTGGCCCTGACTCCGAATGCGGAATTGCAGAACAGCGTGGCCGCAGCCATTGAGAGCGAGGGCTTTTATGTTATCAAGGCGCAGATAGGCGGTTAACTGCTTTTTAAGTTGATGTTCTATTATGAGCCTTTTTTTACGTTTTATATCTTCTTTTAGTTGTGTTTTTGATCATTACTTTATATAATTAATCAAATTATTAGATAAGGGAGGAAAGAGATGAAAAAGGTTTACATGATCGCTCTTGTTCTTCTGGTGCTGCTGGCAGGAATTGCCTTTGCCGGCGGAGCCAAAGAAGAGGTCGAAGTGCCAAAGGTCTTGCGGCTTATAACCTGGTCAGGTTATGCGCCGGCGGAGCTTGTAGAAAAGTTCAAGGAAGAAACAGGAATAACGGTTGAGGTGATTCTCAGCAACAATGAAGAGATGATCTCCAAGCTCCGGGCCACCAGGGGCGGCGGTTTTGACCTGGCCCAACCCTCACAGGATAGAATATCTTCAGTGGCAAAGCAGTATGGTATCTACCAGCCGATTGATTATTCAAAGGTAAATACCGACCAGCTGGACCCCTCATTGGTGGCAGCGGTTAAGAAGAATACCATGGTTGACGGCAAACCCTATGCAGTACCCCACGTATATGGCACTTCAGGTCTGGTGGTAAACAAGGAAAAAGCCCCGGATGTGAAAGATTACAAAGATCTTCTTGATCCCAGGTATACGGGAAGGGTTTCCTACAGGATGAAAAGGCCCACTCTCCTTGCCATGGGATATTCGCTTGGCTATGATCCCTTTGCCCTCTATGATGATAAAGTTGCCTACCAGAAGTTTCTCGATGAAATAGCAGAAAAGCTTATTGCCGCCAAACCGGTTGTCAGGAATTACTGGGACAATGGCGACCAGCTCCTTGAGTCACTTAGATCAGGAGAACTCTGGGCAGCCATGGCCTGGGAACAGGCAGGCTGGAAACTCTATGAAGAGAATCCCAATATCGACTATATTGCTCCGACCAGCGGCGCCATGGCCTGGGTTGATACTTTTGCCATTCCATCCAAATCTGAGAATGTTGAAGGCGCATACAAGTGGATCAATTTCATACTGCGGCCTGAAAATGCGGCAGTATTTACCAATGCAGAAAAGTATGGCACAGCTTCCAAAGATGCCGGTAAATTCCTCGATGCCAATATTGCCGCCAATTTCAAGAGGGGCCTTCCTCCTGAAGCTCTTGCCAACACCAACTGGTATCCTACTGTTCCTCCCGGGCTGGAGGAAATGGAAGGCAAAGTAATGGATAAAATCAAGGCTGCGAAATAAGTTTTAAATATACCGGCAGTAGAAATACTGCCGGTTTTTCTTTATCATTACGCCCGGTAGGGCGTACCTGCCGGGGGGTGCTTTAAAATGCAGATTGCATTATCTGTTAAAAATATTTCCAAGAAATTTGGTGACTTCTCAGCTGTCAATGATGTGACCTTTGATGTGGAAGATGGAAAATTCTTTTCCATACTCGGACCTTCGGGTTGTGGTAAAACAACACTGTTAAGAATGATAGCCGGATTTTATGAGCCTTCCGGCGGCACAGTCGAAATCCGCGGCAAAGACATGGCCGGGGTTGAGCCCAATAAGCGACCGGTCAACCTGGTGTTCCAGCACCTTGCTCTCTTTCCTATGATGGATGTTTTTGAAAACATTGCCTTCGGTCTCAGGAGAAGGGGGGAGAAGGGCAAGGCTCTGGAGAAAAAGGTTGAATCAATTCTGGCAAGGGTCGATCTTTCAGAATTCGGGAAGAAGAAGATAAATCAGATTTCCGGCGGCCAGAAACAGCGGGTAGCCATTGCCAGGTGCCTGGTGCTTGAACCAACGGTACTGCTGCTGGATGAACCCCTGGGAGCGCTGGACTTCAAGCTCAGGGAACAGATGAAGGTTGAGCTTAAAAAGCTCCAGGCGCAGGTAGGGACCACTTTTGTATATATTACCCATGATCAGTCAGAGGCTCTGGTAATGAGTGATTTTGTGGCGGTTATGAAAGCCGGACATTTTGAACAGCTCGATACGCCCCAGAACCTCTACAATAACCCCTCCTCTGCTTTTGTGGCCCAGTTTGTCGGAGATAATAATAAGTTCGTTGTTAAGCTCAAGAAAGATGGGAGCTGGAATTTCTTTGCCGGAACAGATGACGGCTATGAATTTACCTTAGCCAGGCAATACGATCTTAAGGGAGATAATCTATTTCAAATGTATGTCAGGCCGGAGGCAATAATTATCAACCCGGCGGAAACCAGGAAAAATTTCAATGTATTAAATGTTGAAGTTAAGGCATTGCTTTTTGACGGCGGTAACTCCAGGATCCTGGTGGTACCGGAGAATTCAAGCAGAGAGTTGATTGTTTCATTACCGCAAAACAGGCAGTATGATAATATCAAGGCCAAAGATAGAATTAAAATAGGCTGGGACCCGGGTGCGGCGGTATGTTTCAAAGGCAGAGAGGGCGAGATATATGAATAGTTCCAGAAAATTCAGGATCAGATGGGGTTTTTTGGTATTCTTTATCCCGGTCTTTCTCTGGCTATTTTTATTGATTGTTCTACCTCACCTTGAACTTCTAAGGATGTCTTTTCTCGGCACCGATTATTACGGGGAATCGGGTGTCACCCTGGGAAACTACGGGGCTTTTTTCACGGAACCTATTTACTGGCTCACCTTTGTCAGGACAGCATTATTTTCCATCCTGGTAACAGTTATTGTTCTGATCATTGCGCTGCCGGTTGCCTTCTATGTAACGAAAGTTGCCGGGCTCAAGGTCCAGGGATTCCTGATGGTTATGCTTTTAATGCCATTTTGGGTGAGTGAACTTATCAGGGTATATGGCTGGATGATACTTCTGCGTGAAAGCGGGGTCATAAATCATTTTCTTACCAGGCTGGGTATATTACAGCAACCAATAGAGATGCTCTATAACGATATAACCATGATTATGGGACTGGTCTATACCACCATGCTCTTCATGGTGGTGCCGATTATCGGGGTTATGGAGAGTCTCGATGATTCCCTCATTGAGGCGGCTCATGATCTGGGCGCGAAAAAGCTGACAATATGGCGCAAAATAATCATTCCCTGGACCATGCCTGGAATCATGTCCGGCAGCGTAATAGTATTCATGCTGGTTCTGGGAAGCTATCTGACGCCAAAGCTAATGGGGGGCAAGAATTCCCTCTGGTTCACGGAGCAGATCTATAACCAGATGATTATTTACTTCAACTGGAACCAGGGCGCGGCCTTCGGCTTCCTGCTGCTGCTGTTGTCCTCATTGATAATAATGACGGCTTTGAAACTGACCAAACAGGAATTCTCGAAGGTAATAAAATGATACGTACATTACCAAGTTCAAAGACATATCTAACGGGGTTCAGGGTTTTTATATTTATCTATTTCCTCTTTCTCTTCGCGCCCCTCATAGTTACCGCGGTGCTTGCCTTTAATGACTCCATGTTTCCCTCGCTGCCATGGAAGGGTTTTACCCTGGAGTGGTTCTTTGGCAAAGGACCGGATAAGATCGGTATATTTCATGACGCAATCAACTTGAGGAGTATTTCCGTTTCCTTCAAGGTGGCAATTTCTGTTACCATTTTGTCTACACTTATCGGGACCCTGGCAGCATTTCTTTTTGAGCAGGAAGATTTCAGGTTTAAAAACCTTCTCTACATCCTTATGTTGGCACCGCTGGTTATACCGGGGGTTATTCTGGGCATATCCATATTATTGTTTACCAATGCCGTGGGCCTGTTCATTGAGGAAAGCTTTGGTATTGATATTAAAATGCTAAGGCCCGGCTTCTGGCTGGTAGTGTTAGGACAGTTCTCATTTATCACCACCATTGTAACCCTGGTTATTTCGGCAAGACTGAGGAAATTTGACAGAACACTGGAAGATGCCGCCTATAACCTGGGGGCAAGCAGGTTTGCAGTTATCTGGTTTATAACCTTAAAATATCTCCGTCCTGCAATAATAGGCGGCGCTGCGGTGGCCTTCCTGATGTCTTTTGAGAATTTCAATACCACAATGTTCCTGGTGGGCGCTCAATCCACCCTGCCAATCAATCTTTACCTGCAGGTAAGGGACGGCTCCACCCCTGTAATTAATGCAATATCTTTTCTCCTGATCGTTTCAACATCGATTATAGCAGTTTCCAATTTATATTTTGGCAGGAAGCATAAAGACACCTGATTCTCTTGCGGATTTTTCTTGGATTGACATTAAACTAGCCAACCAGTATATTCATATGCCTTCAGTAATTAAAAGATGGGAATATATTGGCGATCAATCCTTATGTGTTTCAATTTTCTGTGAAACCGAGGTTCTTCAGGGCCTTGAAATGAAGGGATCAGAAAGATTGTGGTATTTACTGATGGTGTTCTTTTGATAAAATATCAGGGGAATAATTATAGATGTTTACAATGGCAGGCCTGTGATCTTAGGTACGAGGTTTTGTTTTTTTACTCCGGCCAGAGTAGCAATGTAAAGTCCTTTTCTATCACGCATATTGTACCTGAAGATCGTATTGACCAGTCCTTCGTGTAATTTCCCGAAAGTTTTAGCATAGCGTTTGCTTAGCCAACGATAATATTTTTCCATGCTTTTCATGTTTTGCGGAAAAATAATCCTGATGAGCTTGTCGATTAGCGCATCCGTATTACCATTGAAAAAGCCGGTTAAATCAGGCAACGGGCCTTCTATAATTGGCTGATATTCCTGGACAAATACATAAGCTCCAGGCAAAGAACGCAGAAAAGAAAATCGTTCTACGTCTTCTGCCAGAGTTGTATTGTATCCATACATGCATATGAACTCAACATTATCCCTGGTTGTAAAACCTGACATATGGTACTTGTCGGCTACTTGCTCTAAATTCCGGGTATCATTAAGACTGAAATGGTATACACGCCGGGTGAATTTAAGGTTGGAGCAGCGAATATGCTTAAGTAATTGTGCTTTTTCTCTATCTAACAGGCGAATATCAAGCGTCTGGTTAAAGTTGACCTGCAGATTGCGTATTGCCATTTCTTCAAGAAAATCATTTGCCCCTGGGTGTGAAAGTATATTGTCGTCCAGCAGTATAAGCTTATGCCGGTCTTTTTCCAGCAGCGAATCGAGGGTGCTTACCTGCTGTATTTTGCCTTCTTTTACAGGCACAATACAAAAAGGGCAGTTAAAAGGGCACCCACGCGTTATAAAACCAATGGCTCGATCCTCAAGCTCCGAATAAAGACTATAATCAGCAGGCAGTTGCTCTATCTTGCGGGGGAGACGTTTGCCAACATCTACTCCGGAACCGCCAAGGATAAGGGATTCACCGTAAAATTTTTTAAGTCTTTCTATACGTTTTTGTGATGAGCAAGAGAAAAAAACACAACTGGCATAAACTGCTTCAACATTTTTAATGAGGCTCTCTTTTCTGGCGAGTACAACCTTGCGTCCCTGTTCTTTGAAATATCGACTGATTTTCATCAGCGCCAGATTAGGAAGGCGGCTGTCTATATCAAGAAGTAAAATTCCTCTGGGTGGTATTCGAGCCGGGGGTTTTGTTTTTATCCGCTCAAGCGGAGCAGGAAGGAGTAGACGTTTTCTCTGTGCCTTATTTGGAAAGTTTAAACGTGATTTTTCAGAAAGGGTGAGGGCAAATTGAATTTCAGGAAATAGCAGATCCATAAGAGTGATCCATTGAGGAAATATTTTTTCAGTGCAAAAAAGGTCAGGACGGTCCAATAACAGTAAGCCGGGCATATTCAGGGGCATACCACTTCTTGGGAAAGCATCTATCATATGGCGTGCAGCATCAAGAACAGGGAGAATTGCTCTTTTCTGCCAGGGGTATAGCAGTGACCATTCCTGCTTAAAATTGCACATCTTATCCAGCCAGCGCCCCGTCTCTACATCAAGATATTCTTTAAACACTTGTTTTAAAGATTGCATGGTTTGTATGGCCGGGTATCGTGAAACTCGAACTCCTTTGTAATGTAATCGGTTCAGGAAGGCCACTGGATCCGTAATGGGCGCCTGATTATTGAAGAGTGAATGGAATCTGGTTACACGAAAAAACTGATTGGAAAAATTAAAATCATCTGTTTGATCATGAGATTGTGGTTCAGGGCCGTACGCAAGCAGAAAAAAGGATGAATTTCCAGTACGGGTTCCAAGATCATGAATGGGGATATTTGAAGGTAAAAAGCGACAATTTTTTCTGATTAATCTTTTTAACTTTCCTTCATTATATATTTGTATGCCGCTGCCTATCAACTGAGGTGCACTCGGTCTTATATCACAGGAGTGAGGAGTTAGAATAATTTCAATCTGTAGGGGAGTCGAGGAATGACTGCAAAGTTGTTTCAGTTTAAAAGGCAGATGATGCAAAAAACGTGTACCCCCGCAGGCTAAAGCCATCAATTGCAGCAACTCCCGGTTAGCCGGATCCGCAGAGAGCTGAGTCCATTTACGTATTTTTCCATGATCTTTTTTGAAACGGAACTTACCGGAAACATATGTTTTAGCATTTTCAGCATATATACTCAGAAGATACATATAACCTCTTAAATTTTCATGGCTGACAATAATGGGTAATAGCTTATATTATTTGTTTGATTTTACCGGGAATTCTTTATCTGTCATAGTTTGCCTCGCTTTATCACCTCATTGAAGTACCATGGGAGTTTATCACTTTATAATCCCTGGTGCCAGTATTCGGTTCGAAGTCTGATCCAGTGTTATATACTATCCGCAAAGAGATCTTATTCCGGCTTACTTATACTTCAGAGGTCTTAGCAAACCGCCAGGTCAGAGAAGAACAAAATAGCGTCCTCTAATCAATTGTGATATAAACAATTACAGGGCGAATGGTTAAGCCATTTTAAAAAATCTCGTGTGGGTTTTGGATT
>JAUVWI010000073.1 GCA_030604195.1 Spirochaetales bacterium | reverse complement strand
CTGATTTTCTGGGCCTGCCTCTGTATAAATACCTTGGCAGCTACCATGCCACCATGCTGCCGGTTCCCATGGCCAATATAATCAACGGCGGCTCTCATGCCGACAACTCGGTGGATTTTCAGGAATTTATGATCATGCCGGTAGGCGCCGGCTCAATTCATGAAGCTGTTCGTTCCCTTGCTGAGATCTTTCACACTCTTAAATCGGTACTTAAAGCTAAGGGTTACTCCACCGCCGTGGGTGACGAGGGAGGTTTTGCACCGAACCTTAAATCCAACGAAGAAGCAATTGAAGTGATCCTTAAGAGCATTGAGCAGGCAGGATATAAAGCGGGAGAGAATATTCTTCTTGCTCTAGACCCTGCTGCTTCGGAATTTTTTGATGCCAAAAAGGGCAAATATGTTTTCAAGAAATCAGATAAAAGAGAGCTGACCCCGGCAGAGATGGTGGATTTCTGGGCGGACTGGGTAGAGAGATACCCGATTATCTCCATAGAAGATGGCATGGCTGAAGATGACTGGGACGGCTGGAAGGTAATGACTGATAAGCTGGGAGGCAAAATTCAGATTGTGGGGGATGATCTCTTTGTAACCAATACCAAACGCCTGCAAAAAGGTATTGACCTGGGAATTACCAATTCCATATTGATCAAGCTCAACCAGATCGGCACCTTAACCGAGACCTTTGAAGCCGTGGAAATGGCTAAGAAGGCCGGCTACACCGCGGTTGTATCCCACCGTAGCGGCGAAACAGAAGATGCCTTCATTGCCGACCTGGTAGTGGCCCTGGAAACCGGTCAGATCAAGACAGGCTCTCTTTCCCGTACAGATCGACTGGCAAAGTACAACCAGCTTATGCGCATTGAGGATGACCTTGGCGATGTTGCCTCTTACCCGGGCAGAGAGTGTTTTTACTCCATAGCAAAATAAAAAAAGCCTATAATAGAAGAGCCGGCTTTAAAGGCCGGCTCTTCTATTCTTCAATCAATATTCAAATCAATATTCAATAGTAAAATTCTTATAAAATCCGGAATAGGGGCGCTCCGTCACGGATAAATGACGTACATGGCCGCCCAAAGGACCTTTTTTTAACCAGCCTCGGAAGCGGTCAAGGTTCTGCGCCTCCCCTTCGGCAACCACCTTTACCGAACCATCGGGCAAATTCTGCACGTAACCGCTGATTCTTAACCTGCCGGCTGTATGGAGCGTGGAGAATCTGAACCCCACCCCCTGGACCATTCCCTCAACACGGGCGCTGAAAGCCTTAAGATTCCGATCCGCCACTCCCGCCTTCCAGCATGTCAGCAATCAATTTTTCAAGCTCGGTGTATTCAAAGGGCTTATAAAGAACCGGATACTCAATGGAAAAGGCGGAATTGAGAAAACCGCTGGTAATTATCACCTTCATATCGTGACAATATTTTTTTAGAAACCGTATCCAGTAATCGCCGCCGAGGATCTCCATGCGATAGTCAGTTACTATCAAGTCAACATGATTATCAAGCAGCTCCTTTATAGCGCCCACTCCTTCCGAGGCAACCAGCACATGGTAGCCTTTTTTAACCAGGTAATCCCTTAGAGAAAGCCTGATGGCATCTTCATCTTCGACTACCAGTATTGTCGCTTTATCTATTTCCATTTGCCACTCACTAAATAAATTATTTCCCCTTTTGTTAAGTGTTTGCCAAAAAATACTATAGCAGATAACTTTACAGCAAACTATAATAAGTATATTTATTTAAGCAGTTAGGTCAATGAATGATTTTTTAAATGCGAAGTAATTTCTTAAATGCGCTTTCAGATTTCAGGTTTTTAAAAGACAAGAGCTACCCGGACAGGGCAGCCTTGAAACTGGTTGGCGATCGTTACCGCCTTACCGCCGCGGCCAGAAATTGCCTGTTCCGCGGGGTTGTCTCCAAAAAAGCCGGGGCTCAACGCATAGCCAGACTTTTAAAACCGGAGCAGCTTTGCAGCCTGCCATTGGGAATAGACTGGTTTAACGTGCTTATTACCCTGGAAAGCTACCTGAAGGGGCATCCGGTTTTTATTGCTGATGATGGTGTGCTGCGCGATTCATCCGGGGTACACGGCAGTTACCGCCCGGGCAGCGTTACTCCCCGTGCCACCACGGAAATACTGAAAACAATTATCTCTCTCCTGCCGGAAAGCATATCCATCTACATTGATTCCCCCATCTCCTTTTCAGGTGACACCGCACTTTCTTTGAGAAAAGAGCTGGAAAGATTAACCACAATCCCTTTTACAGTTGCTGTAATTCCCTCAGCTGATTTCCCGCTGAAATCCTTCAGGGGAGTGGTAGCCACATCTGACTCCATAATCATGGATAAGAATGAAAGTATCTTTGATCTGCCACGATACACCTTAAGGAGGAGTTTCAATTTCCAGGCGCCTGACCTCAGCCTGCTGTCCGGAACAATTTTCTCATAATAAATCTTCTTCCTATTCCAGCGCCGCTCTGATCAGCCGGGAGCTGAAACCACGGGAGCTTAAGCGTGAAATCATCTTTGAATTGCTTACAGAAGCGGATCCTTTAAGTTTCTCGATTACCCGGCGGGCACATTCCTCTTCAACCTCGGGAGTAACAATTTCCTGAACCACATCCTCGGCAAGCTCTCTGTTTATGCCCCGTTTTCTCAATCCGGCTATAAGGGCGGACCTGCCTTCGGGATGGCGCTTCAGGCGGGAGTAGAGCCAGCTTTCGCAATAAGCCCTGTCATCCACCAGCCCTGATTTTTCAAGACCCTCTATAACCCGGCTTATTGCACTCTCGCTGAAACCTCTCTGGTAGAGTTTCAGCTTGAGACCCTGAGCCGAATGCTGACTCCTGGCCAACAGGGAAATTCCGCGCTTCTCAGCTGCGAGCAATTCCGATTTTTCTTTCAGCTCTTCTATCCCGGCTTCGCTCAACTCCTGGCCCGGCCTGATACCCTCCTGTGAAAGGATAGCCGCTAAAACAGAAAGAGAGGAACCATTGGAGAGATCGACATAAGCCATCTCCCCCCTGGTTCCTCCCCTTTTTACTGAAAGAACGGTAAGTTTATCGTTTAGAGAACTGGAATTTTCTCCTTGCACCCCGCTGTCCGTATTTCTTACGCTCAACCATTCGGCGATCCCTGGTTAGGAACCCATTAGCCCGTAAGGCAGCACGATTTGACTCATCATGCTCCACCAAAGCACGGGAAATCGCATGCCGGCAGGCTTCAGCCTGTCCGGAGATGCCTCCCCCCTTTACAGTGACCAGAAAGTCAAACTTATCAATAGTATCAGTTACTTCTAATGGTTGCTTAACGATTATCGGATGGATGGAAAAGGGGAAATAATCTTCAAGCTTCTTGCCGTTTACAGTAATATTCCCTTTTCCCGCTCTTAAGAAAACCCTTGCCACCGCTGTTTTTCTCCGACCGGTGGTAACCGCTATATTCTTTACCAAAACACTCTCCTAATCTTAAATTTCAACCAGCTCCGGTTTCTGGGCAACATGGGGATGATCCGAACCGGCATATACCTTTACATTACGAAAAAGCTGCCGGCCTAAAGGGCCCTTGGGCAGCATGCCTTTTATTGCCTGCTCTAGAGGATAAGTGGGTTTCCGTGCCATAACCTTGGAAAAAACTTCCGCTTTCAAGCCTCCGGGATATCCCGAATGGTGATAATATATCTTATCGCTCTGCTTTCTGCCCGTAACAATCACTTTATCGGCATTTATAACTATTACCCGGTCCCCGACATTCTGGTGGGGTGTATAATATGGTTTATCCTTTCCACGCAGAATATTGACCACTTTTACGGCTAATCTTCCCAGCACCTGTCCATTGGCATCGACCAGTCGCCATTTCTGCCCTATATCATTCGGTTTAACAAATATTGTCTTCATAATCTATTTTCCCTTAATTTAATTATCCGAAAACTGTAGAAATAGGGTAATAGCCCATAGCAGTACCCCCCTGCGGGGATGAAGACACATACTGGCATGTTCCATCTTCGACTGCAATGGACTTAAAATTTCTTACAATAATAACAAAATTCTGAGCTATCAAAGCATATAAGGATTTTTTTGTCAAGAGCTCTCCTTTTCAGTGTCTTCTGTGTCTTCCGTTTCCTCTGCTTCCTCTCTCTTTGTCTCTATCTTATCTTTAATATCCGCTACACCGACAAAGAAGGAAATTATACCAATAAAAACCGCCATCAGGGGCACACCGCCCTTCAAGAATTGGATAACCTCCGGCCACCAGCGCAGCGCCCAGGGAAAGGGAAGTACCGCAACAACGGCGAATACAATCAGCAGAAGACCCACCAGCAGAGCTACCATAACTATCCTCCTAGCTTAATTATCAAAGTATACTCTAAACAAGATAGCAAATAATAGAGAACTGTCAACAACTTTGTGCTCAAACTACAATTTAAACTTGACCTTTCTCTTCTTTGGCCGCACATTGTGCAATGTTATGCACCAACAGGAGGAAACATTATCATGGATAATAGAATAGTATCAATACCTGCCCAGGCATTGCTTGAGAATAAAATTCTTAAGAATGTTTATCTTTGGATGAGCGGCGGCCTGGCTCTTACAGGTGTAATTGCCATGGGCGTGGCGGGAAGCCCTCAATTGATAAGGGCAATATTCTCCAATCAGCTTCTCTTTTACGGTCTTATCTTTGCTGAGCTTGGTCTGGTTTTCTTCTTTTCTGCCCGGGTTATGAGTTTAAGCCCAATGGCTGCCGTAGCTACCTTTACCGCCTATTCAGCCTTAAATGGTGTTACCCTATCCCTGATCTTCTTAGTTTATACGGGTGCCAGTATTGCAATGACCTTCTTTGTAGCTTCTTTAACCTTTGGCGGTATGTCTATATTTGGACTCACCACCCGTAAAGACCTCTCAGGTATAGGCCATTACCTGCGCATGGCTTTATGGGGAATAATTATAGCCTCTCTAATTAATTTCCTTTTCCGCAGTGAGGCTCTCTACTGGCTAATCTCCCTGGCCGGTGTAGGCCTGTTCACCGCGCTCACCGCTTATGACACCCAGATCATTAAAAAATGGAGCCGGGAGCTTGGAGATTCAGTATCCGAAGCTGATTATTTGCGTATTTCTCTGCTTGGGGCCTTGAAGCTTTACCTGGATTTCATTAATCTCTTTCTATTCCTGCTGCGCTTTCTGGGCCGCAGAAGGTAACAAATGAATATTAGCTTATAGGAGGTAGCAATGAAAGTCAGTATTGATGAAGATCTGTGTACGGGCTGTGGACTATGTACAGACAGCTTGCCGGAGATATTTGAGATGAAGGATGATCTAGCGGTAGTAATCCAGGCCGATGTACCGGAAGATAAAGAAGATGAGGTACAGGAAGCAACAGATGACTGCCCGGCAGAAGCAATTATAGTCGAATAATTACTCCCTGGCCCGTTCCTTAATTGGCACGGGCTTCAATCGGGCCTATAGCTCAGTTGGTTAGAGCAACGGACTCATAATCCGTCGGTCCAAGGTTCAAGTCCTTGTGGGCCCATAAATTATTACTTCAGCGCCTCGTCAAGAACGGCAGGTTGCTATTTGCAGATTAAATAATTTTACTGAAGTGCCTGCTAAAGCAGCTATCTTCTGCTCAACCCTTTTACTTTCCTCCTGCAGCCGGGCCCCAAGCTCCCGAACCCTGCCTGACGACAGCTCCAGCCCCAGGTTTCCGGTTGCCCCGCTATGGGTTTTCTGCCTGATAGCATCATAGGGGTCCCCGGCTTCTAATTTATCCAAATCCGCGGCAACCTGCCTGTAGGCCTCCCTGAATGGTATGCCCTTCCCCACCAGCTCCACCGCTCTATCAGTGGCATATATTTCCGGCAGAAATCCGGCGGTCAACTTTTCTTCATTAACCTGCAGCTTGCCCATAGTAAGGGCTATTATCCTGACACAGGAAAGCGCTGAATCCGTTCCCCTTATAAAAGGGGGTTTGGTTTCCTGAAAATCCGCATTGTATCCGGAGGGGAGCGCCCTTATAATGGACTTTATCTGCAGGCACTGAAGCGAAACTGAAGCAGCTCTTGCCCGAACCAGCTCCAGAATATCAGGATTCTTCTTCTGCGGCATAATGGAGCTGCCCCGGCAGATATTATCAGGCAGAGTGAAATAGCCGAACTCCGGCATGGAAAAGAGAATGATATCCTGGGCAATTTTGCTTAAGGTAAGCATAACCTTTTCCACTGCATCCAGAATTACCGCCTCAATTTTACCCCTGCTGTTATTCACGTAAAGCACATTGTTCTGCACCTTTTTAAATCCCAGGGCTTCGGCAACCTGCTCACGATCAATCGGCAAAGGCACACCATAGCTCGCCGCTGATCCAAGCGGCGACATATTGTTGAGATCATAAGCAGCAGTGGTCAAAGAGAGGTCATCAAGGATTTCCTCGGCAAAAGCGCCCGCCCAGAGCCCGACCGAAGAGGGCATAGCAAGCTGCATGTGGGTGCGCCCGGGCATGGGCACTGAAGAGTTCTTTCCGGCAAAGTCCAGCAGCACTTGAGCCAGGCTAATGCAATCCCTCTGAAAATCAAGGAGGAAACTACGTGAATAGAGGCGTATGGCCGCAATTACCTGATCGTTGCGTGATCTGCCGGTATGGATCTTCTTGCCTGCTTCCCCAAGCACAGCGGTCAGATGGTTTTCAATGGCCGTATGGCAGTCCTCTTCAGCCGGCTCTATTGTAAAATCTCCCGTATTGTTCAACTCAATGATGTGGCGCAGTTCCCGCCTGAGACCTTGAAACTCCTCATTCTTAAGTATACCTATGGAATTGAGCATGGCTGCATGAGCAATACTGGCCACGCAATCACTATTTATCAGGCGCCTGTCCAACAGGTAATCCTCACCCACGGTAAATTTCTCAACCAGCTTATTCAGTGAAGAATCTTTTTGCCATAATTTTGCCATAGGTTACACACCCAGCCGGTTCCGGCGCAGCTGTTCGGCCGGGCTTTGATCTGTCGAGGGCTGGTGTCCCGAAAGGGGAAACAGACGTTCGTGAATGGCGTCAATAATCCACTCCTTCTGCGGGAAGAAAGAGCTTTCCATTTCCGCTGACGGGGTAATCCAGTTACGGCTGCCCACCACTACCGGCGGACCATCCAGCTCATCAAAAGCCGCCTGGGTAATCTGAGCGGCAACGGTGTTTAAGAAAGAGCCGCGCTCGCAGCTGTCGGCAACCAGCACCACCTTGCCGGTTTTCTTAACCGACTCGATTATTTTTTCATAGTTCAAGGGGTTGATAAAGCGAAGGTCGATAAGCTCAACGGAGAGGCCGTACCGGGATTCCAATATAACCGCCGCCTCCAGGGCTTTATAGAGAGCGGGGCCGATGGTTACAATGGTAAGATCGTTTCCCTGCCTCCGCAGAGCAGGCTCGCCCTCCTCAACCTCATAGTAACCTTCCGGCACACCGCCCTGCTGAAAAATCTCTCCCTGATCGTAGAGTTTCTGGCTTTCAAAAAAGATCACGGGGTCGGTGGAGCAGAGGGCCAGGTTCAACATGCCCTTGGCATCGTATGGGGTTGCCGGATACATAACCTTTAAACCGGGAATATGGGCCACTAAAGAAGTCCAGTCCTGGGAGTGCTGGGCGCCATACTTGCTGCCCACCGAAACTCTTAAGACCAACGGCATCTCTAAAACCCCTGCAGACATGGCCTGCCACTTGGCCATCTGGTTCAGTATCTGATCACCGGCCCTGCCCATGAAATCGCAATACATAAGCTCGGCTACCACCCGGCCGCCGCTTATAGCATAACCCACGGCAGCGCCCGTAATTGCCCCCTCTGATATGGGGGTATTAAAGAGGCGGTGATAGGGCAGGGATTCGGTCAATCCCCGGTAAACCGCAAAAGCGCCGCCCCAGTCCCGGTTTTCTTCACCAAAAGCCACCATACTGGGATCCAGGTAAAAGCGGTGGAGCATTGCCTCAAATAGAGCGTCACGGTAACAAATTACCCGCGCTTTGGGCAGAGGAGCGCCATCCTGATCCAGCCCGAACCTGGATTTACGCTTATTGGCCAGCAAACGGGGATTCTCTTTATAAGCCAGCAACACTTCAGGCTCTGCCTCGCCATACTTCTCCCGCCTGCCTCCTGAAAAGGTTACCCTGCCAATAGGATCGCCTGCCATTTTTAGACGGGGGGAGATATCCGGAGACGATGAACGCTCCAGGGTTTTTATGATCTTTTCCACAGACTGCGCTTTAAGCGAATCTAATTGATCCTTATCTGCCAGATCATTTTCCAGCAGGTAATCGGAGTATGATTCTATACAATCCTCTCCCTGCCAGAGGGACAGCTCCTCTTTAGTTCTATAGGTTGAAGCATCTGAGGGGGAATGGCCGGAAAGGCGGTAGGTAATTGTATCCAGGAGTACAGGCCCCTTACCCTCAAGGAGCACTCTCTTCTTTCTCTCCACGCTATCGGCAACTGCCAGTGGGTTGTAGCCGTCAACCCTTTCAGCATGCATATTCTCCGGATTCACACCTGCTCCCAGGCGCGCAAGCACCCTGAAGCCCATGGTTTCTCCCTCAGGCTGACCTCCCATACCATAAAAGTTATTGAAAAAATTAAAAAGAATTGGCGGCGCGCCGCCTACTTCCCTGTCCCACAGGGTTCGGTACTGCTCCATTGAAGCAAGCATTATTGCCTCCCATACCGGCCCACAGCCTGATGAAGCATCGCCGATATTGGCAATTACGATACCGCTCTTCCTGTTTATCCTTTTAAAAAGCGCTGCACCCACGGAAATATCCGCGGAGCCGCCGACAATTGCATTATTGGGCATACTGCCAAAGGGAGCAAAAAAGGCATGCATGGAACCGCCCAGGCCCCGGTTAAAGCCATTTTCCCGGCCGAAAATTTCAGCGAGCACACCGTAAAGAATAAAATCAATTGCCAGCTCTTTACTATCCCCCGGGCCTCCCCTTTCCACTACCTTGAGGGCTCCCCCATTCAGATAATTTTCCATAATCCCATGCAGGCTTTTTTCGTCAAGTTCTTCAACCGCGGCCAGACACTTGGCCAGTATCTCGCCATGGCTGCGGTGGGAACCGAAAATTTGATCTTCCACCCCCAAAGCCATACATTGCCCTACTGCAGCCGATTCCTGGCCAATTGAAAGGTGCGCGGGCCCCGGATGATTATATTTAATTGAATGGTACTCCCCGCTGATCTTTAGCAGATTCAGCATTGATTCAAATTCCCGGATCAGGAGCATATCACGGTAAACAGTGATCAATCTCTCTTTGCCATACCTTTTGATTTCTTTCTGCGGCGATGAGTTGTATTGATTTAAGGGTATTTCCTTTATCTTCAGAACTCCCGGTTTTCTAACCTCTTTGGGATCAACAATAATTGATTTTGGCATTTGATGGTTCCTCTTCTTTTATTCTATTTGCTGCGGTTGCTCAAAAGACTCAATTGCCCTTACCAGCTCTCTTAAGAACCTTGCCCCGGGAGCGCCGTCAATAATCTGATGGTTGAGAGTAAGGGAGAGGCTTATCATTCGCACATGCTCGATTTTTCCCTCTATTTCAACCGGCCTTAATTGTATTGAGCCCACCCCCAGAATTCCTATTTGCGGTGTATTAAGGATAGGGGTAAAGCTCTCAATGCCCAGGCTGCCCAGATTGGTTATGGTAAAGGTAGCGCCGCTCAATTTATCGGGATTGATCCTGCCTGTCGAACAGGCCTGCTTCAGCCTTTCGGCCTCCCCGGAAATATCTTTGAGGCTTAAAGTGTCGGCAAAGCGGATAACCGGTACCAGCAGACCCCTTGGTGTATCCACGGCAAAGCCCAGATGAACATGGTCGAAGAGCAGGATTTTATTGTCGATATAATGACCATTTATTTCACCGCAGCGTTTAACCACCCCGGCGGTAATATAATTGAGCAGATCATTCAGGGATATGTTTTGCAGACCTGCTTCCTCGGGACTTGTTTTCAGCCGCCCCATGAAGAAGAGTATCCTTTCCGCCGCTGCAGAAGTGTTGAGGGTATACTGAGCTGTGGTTGACAGAGAGGTTAGCAGATGTTTGGAAATTACCCTGCGCACACCCTCAATAGGCCGCACCTGCACCGGTCCCGGAAAATCATTAAGCGGCCCTGCTGCTCCGCCCTGCCCGGGGCTAAGCGCCTCCTCTATAGCCTCTTCGATATCATGCACTATTATACGTCCACCGGGGCCTGAGCCGGTTAAACCTTCAAGATCTATTCCCTTTGCCGCTGCCAGTTTTTTGGCGCGGGGAGATATTCTTAAACCCGTTTCCGAACCGCTGACCTGAGGCTGCATAACCTCACTTACCGGGGGCTCAGGTTCCATAGCAGCCGCTGAAACCCGTTCTACGTCTACGGCCCCCGGAGCTTTTCCCTTACCAGCATCAAGACCGGCATCATAGCCATCTTCAAGAAAAGAAGAGATGTCCTCACCTTCACTGCCAATTAAGGCTATGCGTTTTAGCACAGGTACATCGCTTCCCTCATCATAGAATCTCTTCAGCAGCACCCCGTCAGCCGGAGCCTCTATTTCAAAGGTTGCTTTATCAGTTTCCACAACACAGATGGGCTCCTCAGAGGCAACCCTCTCTCCTTCGCTTTTCTTCCATTCCAGAATAAGACAGCTTTCCACGGACTGTCCTTGCCTGGGCATAATAACTTCAATCGCCATTAAATATCACTCCTTAAACCAGGATTACCTCTAATCCCATTTGTTTTAATTCCTGAAAAGCTTCACCGGCCAGCTTTTTATCGGTTATCACCTTTTCAACGGCTGTAAGGGGCAGGACTTTCACGAAGCCCCGCTTGCCGTATTTGGAGGAATCGGCAACTAAAATTGTAGAGTCACTCCGCTCCGCCATTTTGCGCACAATCTCCGCTCCTTCAACAAGGTGGGTGGTAAGTCCATTAGCCATGGTGAAGCCGTCGGTGCCCACAAAGGCCAGACGTACGTGAAAGTCTTCCAGTTGTTCCAGTGAAATCGGGCCTACCACCGATTCTGTTGCCGCACTGAACTCGCCGCCGACCAGGGTAACCCGAATGGCCGGATTGGTCCTTGCTGAAGGTAGAATAAGGGTGGAATTGGTAACAATCCTGATATCGTGCTTGCCCAGAAGGAATTGGGGAATCAGAGCAGTTGTTGTGCCGGCTTCAATCATAATGTTATCCCCATCGTTGACTAAAGCGGCTGCAGCCCGGGCTATACGGTTCTTTTCAGCCATCAACACCATCTGCCGTGCTATTACATTGGGATGAAAAGCGGGAACCCCGCCGCCGTGAGTGCGCATAATGATATTCTTTTTAGCCAATTTGTTAAGATTACTGCGTATAGTGACTGCAGAGACCCCAATTATCTCACTAAGCCCGGCTACAGAGGTTGCCGGATCAGCAGCTAAAAGCCTCACTATCTCACTCTCCCTTTCAGATAGATTGCTATATACCATTATTTCCTCTTTGTTATCCTTTCATATCTATTATATTTTCCTTTCATTGTCAATATTACTCTTGCTTTTTTTCTGCTTTTCTGTTAAAAGGTTAAACTGAAGCTATGCAGAACGGCCATGATACAATTAACAGGCTAAACTACCCCGAAAAAATAGAAGGTAAAAATATGAAAACCAAAGCGGTGCGTATTTATGGAAAGAATGACCTCAGATTGGAAGAATTTGACCTGCCTCCCTTAGGAGATGATGAAATTTTAGCCGAGGTTATCTCAGACAGTATCTGCATGTCTTCCCATAAGGCGGCAAGCCTTGGGGCCGATCATAAACGGATACCCGGTGATATTGATAAAAATCCCACAATAATCGGCCATGAGTTCAGCGGCAGGCTCCTGCAGGTTGGCACAAAATGGCAATCCCAATTCAAGAAGGGAGATAAGTTCTCAATTCAGCCGGCCCTCAACTACCAGGGCAGCCTCAATGCTCTCGGCTATTCCTACCGCTTTATCGGGGGCGATGCCATAAGAATCATTATTCCGGTCGAGGTCATGGAATGTGGCTGCCTGCTCCCTTATACAGGAGCAGGCTATTTCCCTGCATCTTTAGCAGAACCCATGTCCTGCATAATCGGGGCTTTCAGGGCTATTTATCATACCACGCCGGGTTCATACAACCATAACATGGGCATTAAAGCGGGGGGCAACCTGGCCATGCTGGCCGCTGCCGGGCCTATGGGACTGGGCGCAATTGATTACGCCCTGCACGCAGAGCGCCGGCCGGCATGCCTGGTGGTAACCGATATCGATGAAAATAGACTTGATCGCGCCCGTTCCATTTTCAACCGGAAGGAAGCCGGCGACCTGGGCGTTGAACTCATTTTTGCCAATACCGGCGGGGTTGAAGATCCGGTCAGCCACCTGCTTAACTTCACAAAAGGAAGAGGATATGATGATGTATTTGTCTTTGCCCCGGTCAGTGAACTGGTAGAATGCGGCGACCGCATCCTGGGCAGGGACGGCTGCCTGAATTTTTTCTCAGGGCCCACGGATACCGCTTTTTCCGCCCCGATCAACCTCTATAACGCACATTATAATTCCACCCACATTATAGGCACCACCGGCGGTAATAATGATGATATGAAAGAAGCCTTAAGATTGTCCTCCCAGGGCTCTATTAACCCTTCCGTAATGGTAACCCATATCGGGGGTCTGGATGCGGTTATTCACACCACTCTCAACCTGCCCAATATCCCGGGCGGCAAAAAGCTGATCTACACCCAGCTTAAATTAGCGCTCACCGCTATATCAGATTTCAAAGAGAAAGGCAAAAAAGAGCCCCTGTTCAGGGAACTGGCCGCAATAACTGAGCAGCATCAGGGATTGTGGTGCCCGGAGGCTGAAGACTATCTTCTCTCTGCAGGAGAAAAGATCCAGCAGTAAGTATAAGTGTGGGCTCAATATAACAGCTTTAAGCTCAATAAGCCGGTGACGATACCTACTCAATTACCAAGAAGATAACAGCTATTGTTAAAGTTGATTATTCCATGAAATAGTAATCGGCCTGGCAATTTTTTAAAAAGGACTTTTTAATAGAAAATAATATAGAAATGGAATATACTTCTCATTGAACAGGAGCAATGTAATGAAACTATTTATAAGAACAAGTTTATTAGTGATATTCCTGCTCTCAGCAATTCTGCTGCCGCTATGTGCAGACGAACTCATGGTTGAATACCTTGAGGGGATTCTTGAAGTTGGTCAGGGTTCAAACTGGATAGAGGTGGATATAGGCGACACCATCCCTCAGAACTCCTACCTCCGCCTTTCCGATAACGGTTTGGCTGAGCTTTCAGCCGGTGCAATCACTATTACCTTAAATCAAGACGGCACTTTCAGCGCTGAAACCCTGCTCGCTTCAGGGCGGGAGGTGGCTGCCTGGGATATCACCAGCCTGGTAAACTCCAAATTGGGCAGACTTATTTCACCCGGTAAACAGCAGGGCGATGCTGTTATGGGCGTCAGGGGCGATGCCGCCTCAGAGGAAGAACTTACCTGGATGGAGGAGGGCGAAGAGTACCTTGAACAGGGAAAAGAGCTTATCCGCACCGGTCACTATAAAGAAGCCAGAGAAGCGCTGCAGGAAGGCGCCGATTATTGCTTCAGCGACGAGGAAAAAGAGGAATACAACTTCTATATTGCCTCGGCTTATGCTCTGGAGGGGAAAAGCGCTCCGGCACTGCTCATGCTTACCGATATAAAAACAGGATCATCAGCTCCCTATTATAGTGATTATGTATTGCTCAAGGGCAAATTACTAATTGAGGGTATGGCCTACAAAAAGGCTTTGCTGCTTTTTAATGAATACCTCAAAAACCCTGACCGTAGTGAAACAACCCAGCTTATTCACTTTCTTTCTGCATTATGTAATCAGAGACTTGAAAAGCGGCAGGACGCAATCAGAAATCTGGAAGCCGCCTATAAGATCAACAACACCTCCGAATACGGGCGTGCTGCCAAGAAAATGATGGATAATCTCTAAAGGAATGCGATCCGATAGAACTTCAGGAAAAAATCCCGTTTTTTTAACCCTAACCGCCGCTACGGTCAGGCACATGCAGGATCTCCCGGGGTTTGCTGCCGTTGGCAGGCCCTACAATTCCGCGCGCCTCCATCTCTTCAATAATGCGCGCCGCCCGGTTGTAGCCGATTTTCAACCTTCTCTGCAGGTAGGAGGCTGAAGCCTTGCCGGCTGTTATCACGATCTCCAGGGCTTTATCCATAAGCGGATCCTCGGAATCATCGGCTACAAAATCTTCCATATCATCATCAAAGAAAATCTCTTCATCAATATAATCCGGCTGCCCAAGGGCCTTTGCCGCGTTCGTAATGGCTTCCACCTCGTCTTCATCAAGATATGTGCCCTGCATCCTCACCGGCACCGGGTCCCAGGCTGCGGAAAAAAGCATGTCTCCCTGTCCCAGCAATTTCTCAGCGCCCACGGAATCTATAATAATCCGGGAATCGAATTTGCCGGCCACCATAAAGGCTATGCGCGTGGGAATGTTTGCCTTGATCAAACCGGTAATTACATCAATTGAGGGACGCTGCGTAGCCAACACCAGGTGCAGACCCACTGCGCGTGACATGGCGGCCAGCCGTGCCAGGGTGCCCTCCATTTCCTTGCCCGTGGTGGCCATCAGGTCGGCGAACTCATCCACCACTATAACTATGTAGGGCAGCTTGCCGATCGTTGTTTTCTGTTTCAGAGCTTTGCGGTTAAATGAACGAATATCCCGTACACCAAAAGCATCAAGCAGAGAGTAGCGCCTTTCCATTTCAGTAATGCAGTACTGCAGGGCCTGAAAAGCCTTCCTGGGATCAGTAACCACCGGGGTCAGAAGGTGGGGGATGTCATTATAGAATTTGAGCTCCACAATTTTGGGATCGATCAACAGGAAACGCACCTCTTCAGGAGAGCGGCGGTAGAGAATTGAACAGATTATTGAGTTTACACAAACTGATTTTCCGGAACCGGTGGCGCCGGCAATCAGCAGGTGGGGCGTCTGGGTAAGATCCACTATCTGGGGCTCACCTGATATATCCTTGCCCAGTACAATCGGTATGGCAAATTTATTTTTCTGAAAACTCTCAAGCACAATCATCTCCTTGAAAGAGACAATTGCTCGTTCCCGGTTGGGCACCTCGATACCAACCGCCTTCTTACCGGGAATAGGCGCGACAATTCTTACCCTTGATGCGGCAAGGCGCAGAGCGATGTTGTCCGCCAGATTTACAATGCGGGATATCTTGACCCCCGGCGCCGGCAGTATCTCGAACATGGTAATAACCGGGCCTTTTCGGATACCGGTTACCTCCGCACTGATCTTAAACTCCTCCAGGGTCTGTTTGAGTATCTCCGCGGCCTCCCTGGTATTATCATCTATCTGCCAGTATTCACCGCTGGCATACTCTTTGAGCAGCCCCTCAACAGGCAGGCCATACTCTTTGAATGCAGTGCCGGTAACCTGGACTTCAGCCATCTCAACTGGTTCCTCTTCGCTTCCTTCTTCAATCAATTCAATCTCCGCCTCAATAATAGCCGCTGCCGCCTCACTATCAGAAAGCTCTTCACTATGCTGCTCATTTTCCGGTGCAGCCGAAGCCGGGGGCAGGAGCAATCCGCCTGAAGGTTTATTCAGTTCGGGGTACAGTAGGGACCTAACTTTTAAAATCAGCAGCAGCTCCAGGAGCAGGAAGAGGAAGAGTATTATTCCTCCGAAAACCACGCCCAGCCTTTCAACAACAAAGCCGGCTGCAGGAGATACTAAAAAGTTGCTGGAAAAAACTACCTGCAGCCAGAAGCTTGAGGTAATAAAGGGCAGAATCAGTAGAGTCAAAAGAATGAGGTTCTCTTTCCTGAATATCCTGGAAACCAGAAGATAAGAAAGAGCAAATAGATAGATGGGCACAAAAAAAGAGGCCCACAAAAAGGTTGAAAAGAGAAAGTATCCGGCTAGGGAGAGAAAATAGGTCCTGCCAGTCATACTGTAACCAAGCAGATGAAAGAGCAGCGAAACAAAAATCAACAATCCCAGCCCCAGGAAAAGGCCGGAAAAAACAAAGGCAAAATTAATGCTGTTTTTGCGCAATAGTACCCCCCTAAGAATTTTATCGGAACAAGTATACCGGGTAATTAAAGCACCAGGAAAGTTAATATGCCAACAGGTATAAGATAGTAGGAGAATAGATAAATCTTTCCCCTGTTTATCAAACGCAACAGCAGCAGCAGGGAAAAAAACCCCACTATAAATGAAGAAAGCAGACCGGCCAGCAGCACCGGCAGGTTCACAACTGCAAAGAGATCACCGGCATCCTTAATCTGCAGAAGCAAGGCGCCCAGAATAGCGGGAATGGCTATGAGAAAAGAAAACTCGCCTGCTCGCTTTCTTTCCAGACCGCAGAGCAGGGCGACGCTGATGGTTATTCCTGAGCGTGATATACCGGCCAACACCCCTAACCCTTGAGCCAAACCAATAAAAACCCCTTTAATCGCTCTCATTTCCAGATAGCCCTGCTCTCCCTTGAAATAGCGTGATAGAAAGAGTAAAACCCCGGTTATTATAAAAAGAATAGAGACAAAACGGGGTGAGCCGACCAGAAAATCCTCCAGCGGTAAAATCAGAAACCCCACAACCGCAGTTGCCACGGTAGCTAACAGGATCAGAAGAATAAGTTTCAGGTTTTCCCGCTCTTCGGCCTCAGCCCTTAAGCGAAACAATCTGTAGAGCGCTAAAAAGAGCTGCGCTATTCTGCTTCTGAATATTATAATCACCACCAGCAGGGTGGAAAAATGCAGCAGAATATCAAAGAGCAGCGGTATTTCCTTTAATCCGATAAAATTGCGCAATACAATAAGGTGGCCGGAGCTGGAAACCGGGATGAATTCGGTGATACCCTGTACAGCGCCCAAAAAGATCGATTCAAAAATACTCATAATATATCCTATTTTTTAAAGGCTTCGGGGAAAAAGAGTCTTACCGTGTCTACGGGAGATACCCCACGGCAAAGATAGCTGTAATAGATGGATGATACAAGTATCTTACGCAGATAATGACGGCTCTCCTGATAAGGGAGAGCCTCTATCAACAGCTCAACAGGAAGATCGCCGAAGGCTCGTTCCCACTGCCGCAGCCGTGACAGACCGGCATTATAAGCCAGAAGGGTTTTGGGAATACTCTCCAGCCTCTTCAACAGCCTGCCGAAATGTTCAGCGCCAAGAACCAGGTTGGTGTGGGGATCGCACAAATCAGGATTTTCCATTTTCAGCAGGCGGGCCATGTCCTCCGCAGTTGGAACCATCAACTGGGTAAGACCCACTGCGCCGGCACTGGAAACAATTTGCGCATCAAAATGGCTCTCCTCCCGCACCAGGGCCATGTACACCATGGCCGGAAAACCCTCGTTCCGGGCCAGTTCGGTGATATCCGTAATAAAGGCCGTGGGATAGAGAAGCTTATAATCCTCTACAGCCATACTCCGTCCCATGCTTTCCAGCCTGTATTTATATAGATTCATTAATCGGATAGATTCCAGAAAAAGGCCTGCCCGGTTAAGTCCTTCAGCCGCCCCCAGGATATTAGCCGGGGAAAAGGAATCCCTGTGCTCCCTAACAATACGGTAGCCATAGAGCGGCAGACCGAAGCGGAAAAACCCTGTAGCAAGCTCCTCCGGACCGCTAAGAGAATCCTCAAGCGGGCTGCTTTTTTTTTGCTGCTCAGCCGCTTTCAGCCCGACAATTGTTCCTTTACCAAGCAAAACAGCCGCAATCATGCCATAGTAACCGGCTGAATCACGGGCTGCGGCTTCTTCAATCAGTTCTACACTCCCCTTAACCCCTTGACCGGGCGGCAGGTAGCCATAGGTTTGCGCCCTGGCCAGGACAAAGGCCAACCGGGCCTGAATATTCCCGGAGGCCAGGTGGTTTAATGAGCCGTATAATCCGCTTAAATTGATCCAGTTTCTTTCGGCCACCCAATGGTTGATCAGCTTTCCGAGAATATCATCAAAGTAATCAGCCTGCTGCCAGAGCGGGGCGTATTGGCAAAGAGCAGCCTGGATTTTTTCGGGGCTTTCAGCGAAACTCATATCCAGAAGATACCAGATGGCCCGGTCCTTGCGACTGCTCTCTGCTGACAACTCAACCACCTCGGTCAACATGGCCACAGCCCGGCTGTGATCTCCCGTCTTCCCGAGCAGCCTCGCGGCCATTTCCAGGGCTCCCAGCCTGCTTTCTCCTGTTAGCTTAGCGGCAATTCCTAAGAAAAACTCAAACCCCTGCCTGAGCCGGTTAGCTGCAAAACAGGCATTGCTCAGCTCCGGAAAGATATCTTTCAGCACTTCCGGGTCAATATCGGAAAGCTTCTCTGTTAGAATATCCACGGCGTCTTCCTGTTTACCGGAATAGATCAGAACCCTGGTTTGAAAGAAAGAAAAGATCTCAGTAGAAAACTTCAAATGCCTGTTATTCAATCTCAGGAAGGAAAGAGCCCTCTGGTGAATGGAAGAAGCCGGCGCAATTGAAAAAAGAGAAATAAAGAGCTCCTCCCATCCGGCCAAAGCGAGCCTGCAGGAAGAGACAGCTTGAAAGAGCAGCAGCTCCTGATCAGCGCCATATGCAAGAGAGTCGAAATTTTTGAGTTCCTCCAGCAACTCCAGCACCTCTTCATCCCTCTGCTGCCAGTAAAGAGCTTCGATCAGAAAGCGCTTTGCCAGTACTGACGCATAAATTATAAATCCACACACAATAGATACTTACAAACAAATAGATTTTTTTTCGTCTTTTAAATGAGTAGACGCACCACAGCCCGTTTGATATGATAAAATTGGTGTAAATT